>JAHBAO020000201.1 GCA_018500065.2 Octadecabacter sp.
GGACGCCTTATGCGCCAGCCAAGGCGCACCCGCGATGTCACCGATTGCATACACACCATCAACACCGGTGCGGCAGAATTCGTCCGTCACAACATGGGTGCGGTCCAGTTTTACGCCAACCTCCTCAAGGCCAAGGCCCTCGACGTTGCCAACGATGCCCACGGCGGAAATCACGGTATCAAACTCGTGCTTCTCAACTTTACCGCCGACTTCGATATGCGCGGTGACTTTACCTTTGCCGCGATCAAGCTGCTTGACCATCGCCTTTTCCATGATCTTCATGCCCTGCTTCACGAACTGCTTTTTCGCGAAGGCAGAGATCTCGGCATCCTCAACAGGCAACACGCGATCCATGACTTCAACCACAGTCGTGTCAGCACCTAGCGTGTTGTAAAAGCTAGCAAATTCAATGCCAATCGCGCCGGAACCGATCACCAAAAGCTTCTTTGGCATCCGCACCGGATCAAGCGCGGCTTTGTATGTCCAGACCAGATCGCCATCAGCTTCAAGGCCTGGCAATTCACGCGCACGGGCCCCCGTGGCCACGACGATATTCTTAGCTGTCACCTCTTGGGTGCCTTTGTCGGTCTTGACCGAAACCTTACCTTTTGCGGTGATCGTCGCTTCGCCCATGATGACGGTACATTTGTTCTTCTTAAGAAGGTGGCCAATGCCCCCAGACAACTGCCCCGCAACGCCGCGCGACCGCTTAACAACAGCAGGCAAGTCGTAATCAACACCCGTTGCCGACAGCCCAAATTCCTTGGCGCGATGCATCAAATGGAACACTTCGGCAGAGCGCAACATTGCTTTGGTTGGGATACAGCCCCAGTTCAGGCAGATACCGCCCAGATGTTCACGTTCAATTACGCAAACGTTCAGGCCCAATTGTGCGCCACGAATGGCCGCCACATAGCCACCAGGCCCCGCACCAATTACGATCATATCAAAGTTTTGAGCCACGCTGGGATCCTCCTCATCCGAATGTAGTTTAGCATTAAACTAATTTTCAGATCAGAACCAGTGACCACAGGTCAATTCAGCTATGCACAGGTGTCACGGCTTCGCGCATGCCCGCTTTTGCGAGCCTTACACAGTCACGCCCCTCAGACTTGGCGGTGTAAAGCGCCTCATCTGCGCGTTTCATCAGCACGCTCGGCGCGGTGGAATCACCACGATAAACGGCAACACCCGATGAAATCGTGACGCGCGGCAGCAACCCGAACGCCGTGCGCACTTCCATCTGGGACACGCTATCGCGTAGGGTTTCGGCCTGTTGCATTGCCTCGGCTTCATCAGATTGCGCGAGAAGGATCGCAAATTCCTCCCCTCCGACGCGCGCGCAAACAGCGCTGTCGGGCAGCACAGCCAACATACGCTCAGCCAACGCACGTAACACCAAATCCCCCGCTTCGTGCCCGTGGTTGTCATTGAACGCCTTGAATTTATCGGCATCCAACGAGATGAGGCCAAACCCCTTCCCACCACGATCAGAAACCGAAGCTTCACGGCGCATGGTGTCCATGAAATAGCGACGATTGTACAACCCTGTGAGCGGGTCGCGGATCGATTGGTCGTGCAACTCATCCCGCAGCTTCACGTTGGCAATCGCCATCGAAATATGTTCGCCGCAGCGCGCCGCAAACCGACCCAGTGATTTCACATCCCCCCGCGGCATCCCGGCTTTGAAGTTGATGTGCAAAAGCCCGACCGTGTCCCCGTGTGCAATGACTGGGATGCAAATGTAATCGCCCAGTTTTTCATTCGCTTGCGGCGACAGGCGATCACAGGGAAAACACAGGGCGTCGGGATTATGTTCGTAAACGCGACCGCGCCGCAGCGACCAACATGAATCCGGCGTGATATGGGCGTTGATCGTATCCTGCTGCCCCCATTCACATGCACCATCCAGAACGTCGCGTGAATTGGAATACAGGTACAGCTCACCGAAACTATCGGGCAGCAGATAACCCATAAACTTCGCGACAATCTTAAACAGTTCCTCAAGCGATTTGCACGACTGCAGCCATTCATCCAAATCTGACAGCGTTCGCGCCTCAGCCCGGCGCGCGCGTTCTTCTTGCAGGATTAAATTCGACTTGCTTTCTGCGTCTTCCGCGGCCTTTTTCGCCGCAGCAAGTTCACGCGCGGCTTTGCGTGCGTCGGTGACATTGGTGCACGTCACGACGTATCCGCCCTCCCGCGTTGGGCGCGCATGGCATTCCACGACATTTCCCGAGGGAAGAATCCGGTCATACTGATAGGCAATGCGTGCATCCGAAAACCCGCACAATTCGTTCAGCCGCTCTTGGGAATACTCACCGCGATGAACAGCCGCCGCCAGAAATTCTTGCCGGTTTGTCCCGATTCCAAGTGCGGATCGTTCAAGTTCAAGCACTTCATAGATGCGGGTATTGTGAAGTTCGCACGTGCCATCCGCCGACCAAACGATGATCCCCTGCTCCATCACATTCATGATTTGGGTCGCCAGCAAAATGCCCGCATCATCAGTGTCTTCGGTGTCGCGCCACGACAGGTGCTTGGAGAGGCGCGCGCCGCCCTCAATCGGTTCAGGTTTGGTCATTCAAGTGTCCCGTTCATACGGGGCGACACTACCTTCCCACCTCTTACAATCCCGTTAAACTGCGCTAACTTACAGACGCTTAATTATCGACAGCCCGCAAAGCAGCCCCATACCCCCCCTCGGCAAGCCACGCGGTTTCGGCAGATGTTTGCGTCCGCCCAAGCGCCGTGTTGCGGAATGGGAACCGACCAAACTGGCGAATAATCCATCGGTGCGCGCAGGCATGGCGCAGGTTATCCGCGCCGCTGTCCGGCAAACGTGTCTTCATCAAACGCACGCAACGGTCCTGATCAATCAAATTTTCAGAATGCATGAGGGGCATGTAAAAGAACTGGCGCACAGGTTCAGGAATGCGCAAATCCCAATCCCGTTCAATGGCGATTTTCGCGGCCGCACGCGCACTTTTGTCCGTTGCAAATGCATCCGCTTGCCCGCGAAACATATTGCGTGGGAACTGATCTGTCAGAACGATGTATCCAAGCGTTCCAACCGGTGACGTCAGCCATAAACCACATGCACCGGTCTGTGCATCGCTCCAGGTTTCTGCAAACTTCTCGCGCACTTGCGCGTCTAAAGCATCGGTGGCGACGTACCAACCCTTCGGTCCAACCTCATCAACCCAGTACGACAATACCTGCTCAGGCGTGACCATCGTCAACCCTTTCAATTCTTTTTCGAGCCTTACGCTGACCCTTAATTGTGAAGGTCGCAGAAACAGTTAAATCTGGCAACCGTTAGGATGGATTGTCAAATTCCGTAGCCTGTTCATCCAGTTCGGTATCAATATAAATCTCTTGCGCCAATTCCATCGCCATCGGTGACGCATTGGCCATAACCGGAGAATAAGAAACCTGATCTTCAAC
>JAHBAO020000129.1 GCA_018500065.2 Octadecabacter sp.
CCTTCAACGCTTTCACTCACGTACAAGCCAGCCTCAACATGTACCAAGTCATATAACTCATGCAGCTTCAGCTTGGGGTTGGCTTGCTGTGCATCCCACACCACCAAGTGTTGATGCAAGCTTGTGAGCACTGGCTTTGTGGCAACTGGGTACTTTGCACGACTGATGCGCTTTGCTGCTTTGGCACGTGCATCATAGTCTTTGAGCACTTTGCGTATGTGTGACAGTAGATGCGCTGTGCGTACCTCCAAAGGCAGTTCAATCGTCAGCGTGTCGCTAGAAAGGGTAGGTTTAAACCTACTGCTTCCATCCCATACCTTTATTTGACGTGCTGTGGGCTCACAGAACAGCTCGCTGTGCTGTTCCTTGCTCCACCATCGCCAAAAGTCGTCATGTGCATGTACGTCGCCAAAATCAGCGTACAGTGCAGCATACTTGCCTTTGCCACCCTTAGCGCAGCACTGACTATAGCCTTCGTGTCTGCGCAAGTACTCCCACCAATAGTAGTAAACTGAGCACTTCCACGTAGGTGCATTCCTATAAGGTGGATTGGGTGGTTTGCGCTTGCTTGGGCGCACACCTTTGAGGGGTGGTGCGTAGATGAAAAAGCGCCTTCCAACCTTGTAGCGCAACGTATCGTTTGGCGTTTCTGTCATCAATTATACCCCAGTATGATAGCATAATAACGTTCATAAATTTGGCATACATTCTTATGGTATAACTTAATAGTCAGCAAGAGTTGACGCTAACTTTTATTGGATATTAAGGAACTAAAACATGACAAAGACATCAGCAAACGCATCTATCGCACAAGCACAGTACAAAGCTATGGCAGCTGTGGCGAAGAAGGTAAAAACTTGGAACGACACAAGCTATAAGAAAGCAACTGACGAACTTTATGCACTGCTTGCTGAGTGCTACTCAGTCACACTCACAACACGTGCGCAGAGCACTGCTGTGATGCGTGAACTCAACAAGCTGCTTGTAGCAAAGGGTTTGACATTCAACGATGGCACTAAGCTTGAAACAAAGGTTGTGCGTGTTGTGTTTGGTAACATTGGCAAACGTGCGCACATCTATGCACGTGTGCTTGTTAATGCACGTGAGCAAGCTGTTGAAGCGAAGGGTTTTGCGAAGTGGCTCACAGCACAAGGTGGTGTTGAAGCAGTGCGTCGTCAACACAAAGGTTTAACGCCAACGCAAGTAAAACAGCAAAAGGTAAAGACAGCTGAGGAAGCGTTCAAAACAGTAGGTTCAAAACCACTAACTTCTGCACCTAAAGTTGATGGCAGTGACTACGTGCTTGCTTTGGTACAGCATCGCAAAGATGGCAAGCGTGAAATTGTATCATTCTGCGACAATCTCCCACTCATCAAGCAAGCGTTGGCGAAACTGTCTGACAGTGCAAAGGCTGAAGCTGACAAAAAGCATCGCAGTGAACTTGAGGCAGAAAATCGCAAGCTCATGCGCGAAGTGAAGCAAGCTGAACAATCAATTGCAGCAGCTGCCTAAGGCAAGTTTGGGGGCAAAGTTGCACTGTGTCCCTACTGCACAACAATGAAAGGAATAACTCATGCAGAATACTTGTGGCGCATTTGGTGGCAGCCTTTGGAACGCAAACACTCCCACTTGCTTCAAAGACATTGCCTTTGCTGATGACTATACACGTGAAGACTTAGCTGACTACGCTAACAATCCTAATCTCACTGGAAATATTATTTTGGAAGGTGGTTATGGCAGTGGCAAATCAACCATTGCACAAATCATCGCAAACGAAAGGCTTGCTGATAGCTTAAGCGTGTTTGAGATAAATGGCGAAGTTTGGAGTGATGATACTCTAACAAAGATTACAAACACTTATGCTTGGGCGACTGCGAATAGCAGCAAAGCAGTCATAATCATTAATGAAGTGGATAGGCTCAAAGACAAACAGTTTAAGCTTAGGGACTTTTTAGACAAACATGCACAACGCTTGCTTGTAATTATGACAACAAATCATTTGGCAAACATTGATGGCAGTATCGTAGACAGAAGTGATGTGTACTACGTACGAGGCTTTACACCACAAAAGGCTGTAGGCATTGCACAAAATGTGCTTCAAAGACATGGATATACATTCTTAGATGTTGACTTGGAGAAGCTGTTTGCAAGGCGACTTGTAGGAGATGAGCAAGAGTTAAGCTTGCGTCAAATAGGACGCATTGTGGACAAGTTAGCTATGCAAAACGCACCAAATCCACCTAAACGTGGCAACAGTTTACGTTTGGTAAAGTAGTTATTAAAAGCGTCAGCAGAAATGCTGGCGCTTTTTGTTACGACTTACTATATGACTACGAGTAGAAGTTAAGCGAGCATGACAAATGTCAATAAATGTTCTGGCATTGTTTTGTTAAATCTATATTTACCTTATCCAGCAATAGGAACCAAACATGAGCAAACTAGAAGAACTTATGCAGCAACAAGCTGTCCTTGCAGAAGAAATCAAACGTGTTGCCAAAGATGAAAAAGCAGACGCTTTGAAAGAAGTGCGTCGTTTGTGCAAGTTACATGGCTTTACCCATAACCAGCTTAAAGCTTACCTTGCGGCTGGACGTAAGCCAAAGTCTAAGTAATTAATTGATACTAAATTGACTGATTTAGGATGACACTTAGCCAGCTCAGAAAGCACAATGTGTGAGTAAGACAAGGAGAATAAAGTGTCATTCCTAAATCAAGTTGAACTAAGCGTATACAAACCCAATACTCAAA
>JAHBAO020000393.1 GCA_018500065.2 Octadecabacter sp.
AGCCTTTTTCATCTTGTTCACCTGACGCACCAACATGAACACGACAAACGCGATGACGAGGAAGTTGATGATCGCCATGATGAAGTTACCGTATGTGAATACAGCGTCACCAACGGAGGCGGACAGACCAGCAAAATCAACGCCGCCCATGAACAGGCCGATGATCGGGTTAATGATGTCAGCAACGAGGCTGCCAACAATCGCGGTAAACGCAGCGCCGATGATGATACCAACAGCCATGTCCATGACATTGCCCTTAGCGATGAAATCTTTGAATTCTTTAAGCATTTCCCTAGTCTCACTTTTTTTAAACCGCGCGTCGGTCTCTGCCGTTAGCGCCCACCAGAGAACTATAAACCTAAATTCGCAATTTCCCCAAGGGGGCAAGTTCGCGGCGACTTCCCCCTAGATTTAGAAACGCCCTTCTTGAATTGCCTGGCGACTTAGGTAGGCAGTTCGCCGATGAGCACATAACGCAGGATTTCCACAACTTCGCCGGGCTCACGTGCGACCGCCAATGCCGCCGCATCCACTTCTTTCAAAGCATGATCATGATCAGGTTGTTGCAGCACGATCAGAGACTTACCCAATGCTGCCGCGAACCCTGCGTCAAACGCTGCGTTCCATTGGCGATACTTTTCGCCAAAGCGCACCACGACAACATCCGCATCCTGAATTCCTTTCCGGGTACGAATGGCGTTCACCATCGCGCCTTTATGGTCATGCCAATACTTGTTTGGTTCTGTGCCTAGGATTTTCACACCGCAATCATCTGAGGCTTCGTGATTGGTGACAGGGCTGTTGAACGAAACATCGAGGCCCTTGGCCCCATCAATGATCTGTTCGCGCCAATCTGTATGAATTTCACCTGATAGATATACGTTTAGCATCGTGGCCTCCTATAGTTACCGCCAGTCTACCCCATCAGGGTTTGCGTGCCACCACATAGCGAGAAATAGCGGGGAAATTTCCAGCTTCAACGATCACGAAGCCCGCAAAACGCAATGCGTCCTCGTATTCCTTATGCGTAAAGAAATGAACGTAAGGGGCTTTGCCGAACCATTGCATCGGGGGGATCATCGCTTGGAACAGAAACCTTTTAAAACCAACGGACTTGTCTCCCAAGCACGGTGTCTTGGTAATGAAGTATCCGCCTTTGGGAAGCATTTTGTAGACGTCCACAAAGATATCTTCCGCGCCCTTTACGAGGTGAAACAGGTTAAACCCAAACACCGCATCGACGGAGTCCGGCCCCTTGGCTGCATCGCGCGCCGTTGACGTGCGAAACGTCGCGTTTTTGATACCCGCTGCATTTGCCTTAGCAACGGCAATCTCGATCATTGCGGGTGAAACGTCCGTTCCAACAATCTCGCGAACATGCGGCGCAATCAACAACGCCGTCGAACCGGTTCCGCAGCCCATCTCAAGCACACGGTCATCGGCACTGAGGTAAGATTTGGTCCGCTCAAGCGTATATTCGTAGGCTGCCATATCTTTGATCGGATCTTGGGCGTATTTTGGCGCGACCTTGTCCCAGAATGTTGCTGCGTCTTTCATGATAATCTCCTTTGAACTCACCCTACATTTGTATGGATTGCCGCGGAATTGACGAAAATCGCAAGGTATCTATACGTATGCGTATGGATATTGACCCTGACAGATTAGATTGGGCGCATCTGCGCAGCTTTCTCGCAACGGCTGAAACCACATCTTTGTCTGGGGCGGCACGCAAACTTGGCCTCACGCAACCCACGTTGAGCCGCCAAATTGCAGCCTTGGAACAGAGCCTATCGGTGCTGCTGTTTGAACGGGTTGGACGTGGGCTTGAACTGACAGATGCCGGGCGAGAATTGCTGGTACACACGAAGGATATGGGTGCAGCGGCGCAGCGCTTGGCCATGACCGCAACCGCGCAACGGTCTGATATTGGGGGAAAGGTGCGCATTACAGCCAGCGACATATTCGCGACGGCCTTTTTGCCAAAAATTATTGGTGATATCCGAAAACGCGCACCGAGCCTGAGTATTGAGATCGTCGCGACCAACGATATTTCAGACCTGATGCGTCGCGAAGCCGACATCGCCATTCGCAATGTGCGCCCCGAGCAGCCCGATCTGGTAGCCCGCTTGGCACGTGAGGCGAAAGGGTGCTTTTACGCTTCTACTAGCTATCTAGCACGGCGTGGCACTCCCAAAACACGTGCCGAATTGGCAAAGCATGACTGGATCAGCTTCGGAAGCGAGGAGCAGATGGTCGCTTACCTAAATGCAATTGATGTGCCTGTTACGCTTGACGCATTTAAGGTGGGATCCGAAAGCGGGGTCGTTGCTTGGGAAATGGCGCGGGCAGGTTTGGGGATCAGTCCGATGGACAGTATTGTCGGTGACGCTGACCGAGATATGGAAAGGATATTGCCCCACAATTTCGAGATCATGTACCCTGTCTGGCTCGTGACCCACCGTGAAGTCCACACCAGCCCACGGATCAGGCTGGTGTTTGATATTCTTGCAGAAGCGATTGCCGCAAATTAACCGCGCAATGTGCCGCCAGTCGCTTTGGTGACCTTTTCGATGATCTTGGCGCTTACGGCTTCAATGTCAGCCTCCTTAAGCGTCACATCGCTCGGCTGAAGGCGCACGGTCATCGCGAGGGATTTCTTGCCTTCGCCCAAGTTCCCGCCGATGAATTCATCAAAAACACGCACATTTTCAATAAGCGCTTTGTCCGCACCAGCCGCTGCATTCGACGCTGTAAGGGCATCAACGGTTGCATCCATAACGAATGCAAAATCACGTTCGACCGCTTGTAAGTCCGGCACAGACGCCGCGCCGCGATTGACAGTCGCGTTCTTCGGCATCGGGATTTCTTGCGGGAACAGAACGAAACCGACAACAGGCCCTTTGACGTCCAGCGCCGTCAGGATTTTCGGGTGAATTTCGCCAAAGATACCAAGAACCTTTTTCGGGCCAAGGCATATCATCCCGTGGCGACCGGGGTGCCACGCATCGCCCGCACCGCGTAGGATTTGAACTTTGCTTGGGGCACCCATCGCCGACAGGATCGCCTCGGCGTCGGCTTTGGCATCAAAGATATCAACGTCACGGGACGCGCCGTGCACGTCCTTCGGGCCAGTCTTGCCAACAAGAATACCGGTCACGAGGCTGTGCTGCTCAGTTGGTTCACCGCCGTGGAACGCATCACCCGCTTCAAACAACGCAAGGTTGGCTTGTCCGCGCGCTTGGTTACGGGAAGCGGCCTGCAACAGGCCCGGCAACAGCGCCGGGCGCATGTGCGACATTTCCGAGCTAATCGGATTGGCCAGCATTGTGGTGTCCGTCCCACCACCAAACAACGTCGCGGATGCTTGGTCGATGAACGAATAGGTCACGCATTCATTGTAACCCAGCGCCGCAGTTGTGCGCCGCGCCATGCGCAAACGGTTCTGCATCGGGGTTAGCACGGGCGCGGGAACCCCTGCCCGCACCCGTGGCATCGGAACAGGTTTAAGGTTGGACAATGACGCGATACGCGCCACTTCTTCAACGAGGTCAGCCTCACCCTGCACGTCAGGACGCCAGCTTGGGACATTGGCCATATCGCCATCCATGACAAAGCCCAGTGCCGTCAGCGTCTCGCGCTGGGTGTCGGCGGGAATGTCCATGCCCACCAAAGATGAACAGCGATCTGTATCAAGCTTGTAAGCACGTGACGTGTCAGGAATTTCGCCAGCCTGCACAACATCGGACGCT
>JAHBAO020000242.1 GCA_018500065.2 Octadecabacter sp.
CCGACAAACAACGCAAAGCCAATTCACCCCCGCGATTTATGGTCTGATGATCCGTCCCAGCCTGACTATAATCAGCAGGTCCAAGCACCCTATATATATAGCCACGAAAAATTGCGCCGCGCAGACCGTCTTTATGACCTTGTCATTTTGACGGATTGGAACTGGCCAAATGCCATCAAAAACCGTGGATCTGCGATTTTCATTCACCGTTGGCGCAAGCCCGGGCATCCAACAGAAGGCTGTATCGGCCTCAGACCGACAGACCTTGCATGGATCGCTCCGCGCCTATTGCCAACAACGCGCCTCATCGTGCTTTAACCCACAGGCGGCACGCGGTCCCCAAAGATCGCAGACCCGACACGCACATGGGTCGCCCCAAGTGCGACCGCCGCTTCAAAGTCACCTGACATTCCCATCGACAGACCCGTAAGCCCATTGCGTGCCGCGATTTTTCCAAGCAGCGCAAAATGCAGCGCGGGGTCTTCATCCACGGGCGGAATGCACATCAACCCACGCACGGGCAGGTCCATCGCGACAGCTTGGGCAACGAACGCATCCGCATCCGCAGGCAACACACCCGCCTTCTGCGGCTCTTCTCCGGTGTTCACCTGTATATAAAGGTCAGGGCACAACCCCATTTCCTGCGCCAGTCGCGCGAACGTTTTGGCGAGCTTTATCCGGTCCAGCGTATGAATAGATTGCGCCAATTCCATCGCTTGGCGCGCCTTGTTGGTTTGCAACGGGCCAATAAGGTGCAGATCGATTCCCTCAAACTGCTCGCGAAACGCGGGCCACTTGCCCGCAGCCTCTTGCACGCGGTTTTCACCAAACACGCGATGGCCTTGTTCAAGAATCGCTTGCACGCGGGCATTGGGCTGCACCTTAGACACAGCGATAAGCTGGGTACTTCCAACACTGCGCCCAGCCTTCTGTTCTGCTGAACTGATCCGGTCCTTTATATCTTGCAGGGCCATAGCAACCTCCTGATTACGTAGCGTGTTTTGTATTTCAGTCTGACATAGGCCGTTATTAAAGGGCTGTCATGGCCTGATTGCCCCATATTGGTGTGTGGCACGTCTGCATCATTTTCGTGGCGGGTCAGTTTTGAGTGGCCAATTTCCTTGAGTGTGCAAGGCTTTGGGCGCAAACACCCCTCAATGCTAGTTGAACTGGCATTCTCGCAGAATGCAAAACACGAGGAACTATCAAATGAAAAACGTACTTCTTGCTTCCACAGCCGTTGTCCTGTTCGCAGGCGCAGCAGCTGCTGAGATCACTTTCTCTGGCTCCGCTGACTTGGGCTACAACGACAACGCCGCTGGCGATAACGACGGCTTCTACTCCGACCTCGACGTTACAGCAGGTCTCTCTGTTGCGCTCGACAACGGCCTGACGGCTGCTGCGTCCTTGAACTTGGACGATCTCGGCAACGGCACAGACGACGGCACAGTTTACGAACTGTCCCTGACATCTGAAACAGCTGGCCTGTACTACGGCGACACAAACTTTGCTGCTCAGAACGTTTGGGTTGGCGCAGGCGACATGGCTGGCGACAACTTCTCCGAAGCAGATGGCGAAGAAGCACTCCGCGGCGAAGCAACATTCGGTGCAGTTTCCGCACAGGTATCTTACGCTCTGGCTGACTCCGCTGGCGTTCGCAACACTGGCGACGATCTTCAGCAACTGTCCATCGGTGCTGCTGCAGACTTCGGCAACGTAAACGTTGTTGTGGCATACCAGGAAGCTTTCTCTACAGCTGCTGACGGCACTGCTTACAACACTGCAAACGGCGACATCAACGACGCTGAAGTGTTCGGTCTCTCCGTTGGTACATCCTTCGGTGGCGCAGACGTTCGTCTTGCATTCGCAGACAACGGCACTGACGAATCCACAGGTATCTCTGTTGCTTACCCAGTAGGCCCAGTAACAATCAACGCTTCCTACGCTGAGAACTCTACAGCTGGCGAACGTTGGGACCTTGGCGCGACTTACGCAAACGGTCCAGTTTCCGTAACTGTTGAAACAGACGAAAACGACGACTGGAGCCTTGAAGGTTCTTACGACGCAGGTAACGGCATCATGGCTTACGCTGGTGTTGTTGACGCAGGCGACGACTTCTACGTAGCTGGTACATACGACCTCGGTTCCGGCGCATCCTTGCTGGTATCCTTCGTTGAAGACGGTGGCACTGCCAACGGAGACGACGAAGTTGGTGCTAACGACTACCAGATCGGCACAACTGTTGAGGTTTCCTTCGCGTTCTAATTGAACCGAAGATATCTCTAAAGTATTGGGCGGTTCCTTCGGGGGCCGCCCTTTCTTATTGTGGGACCCAATTCTCAGGTGCGCGCCAACCTCGGGTCTTGTGGCACCTGCCCCCCTTCGCTACACATTTGCCAAGTAAAAAGCGCAAAGGGCGATCCTGTGACCGGATTTAAGAAACGCATTCGCATGACTGTTGGATTTGGCCTGATCGCCACGCTTTCTGCGTGCGGCGGTTCAGGTAGCCTTTCCGGCAGCAACCCGCTTGGCTCAATCGGCAGTTTGGGCGGTGGTGGCGAAAACGCGACAACCACGCAGGCATCCCGCACACGCGGCGCTGAAAGCGTTGCGGTAAACCGCTACCTCTGGGCTGCGTCCTTGGATGTGCTTAGCTTTTTACCTGTTGAATCCGTCGACCCGTTCACCGGTGTCATCGTCATGGGTTACGGCACCCCACCCGGTGGCAGCCGCGCTTACCGCGCCACGATTTACATCACCGATCCTGCCCTTGATGCGCGGTCGTTGAACGTTTCGCTTCTTACACGCTCAGGCCCTGCCGCCGCAGAAACAACCCGCGCGATCGAGGA
>JAHBAO020000109.1 GCA_018500065.2 Octadecabacter sp.
CCGTGATCTTTCGTGCGGTGCAGGGAATTGCCGCTGAACACGGCGAAGACCCCATGACTGTTGAAACCCGCGCACAGTGTTTGCAGGTTTTTGGCAAAGGTGGTCCGGGAGATGAAGATGATGGCGTTGACACAACGTTTATCGGTGCGCGCATCGGACTGTCAGGTGCGGCGGTGAATAACCTGATCAACAAAGTCGCACCGCAGTTTGCCGCTGTATTGGGTCAAAAACTAGCCGCCCAAACGGTTCCTATCTTGGGCGCCGCGGCGGGTGCTGGCACAAACTATACCTTCGTCACTTACTATACTGAAATCGCCCATGTGCATTTCGGGCTGCGCAAACTCGCGCGGATCTATGGCACGGATCACGTCGCGGATGCGTTCACACAAGAGGCGGTGAAATTGAAAAGTCCGCTGCTGCGCGCTTAAATCTTTTTGCGGATGTAATCCATGACTGCGTCGCGAACAGATTGATCCCCCCGCGCGCGCGATTCATCAATGACAGTTTTCACATCATCCAGATTTAGCCGCCGCAACAGATGTTTAACCGGCCCAATCGAGGCAGGACGCATCGAAAGGTTGCGCAATCCAAGTGCGGCGAAAACAACCGCTTCAATCGGGCGGCCTGCGTCTTCGCCGCAAAAGCTTGCCGATGTGCCGTGCGCATTGCACCGCGCAATCAGCTGTTCCAAAAAGCTCAGGAAACTGACGTTGAGTGTGTCATAGCGACGGCGGACACGTTCGTTTTCACGGTCTGCGGCAAAGAAAAATTGTTTCAGATCGTTGCCGCCGATCGAAATAAAATCAACCTCTTGGAAGAACACATCCGGCGCGAACGCAAGGCTTGGCGTTTCTAGCATCGCGCCAACTTCAACCGATGACGGTAACGGATGCCCAAGAATACGCTCACGTTCCATCGCTTTGTCAAATTCGGCCCGCGCCATGCGGTATTCTTCCAACTGGGCGACGAACGGGAACATCACCGTCAACGGCCGCCCGTTCGCAGCGCGAATAAGCGCCTGCAACTGCATGCGCAACACGCCCGGCTTTTCGAGGCCAACACGGATCGCGCGCCAGCCCATCGCAGGGTTGGGTTCATCGTTGGGCTTCATGTAGGACAACACTTTGTCCGACCCGATATCCAGCGTGCGAAATGCAACGCGCTGGCCCTTCGCTGCATCCATAACACGCGTGTAAAGCGCTGATAACTCGGCACGTTTTGGCATTTTGCTGCGAACAAGAAACTGAAGTTCGGTCCGGAACAACCCAACACCCTCAGCGCCCGAACTTGGCAGCGACGGCAAATCGGCCATCAAACCAGCGTTCATATTCAGGGAAATCACCTTCCCGCACAGCGATTGCGCAGGTAAATCGCGGATGCTGGCGTAGCGTTCTTGCGCCGCAGTCTGCATCGCGATTTTGTCGTTAAACGCAGCCTTAACCGTGTCATCGGGTCGCAAGTGCGCGATGCCCTGTTCCCCGTCCACCAAAATCTGATCGCCGTTCAGTGCTTGCGCCGTAATTTCGGCAGCGCGGATCACCAGCGGGATCGCCCAAGCCCGCGCAACAATCGCTGCGTGGCTGCCAACAGACCCTTCTTCAAGAACGATGCCTTTAATTTTCTTGCCGTATTCCAGCAATTCACCTGGGCCGATGTTGCGGGCGACAAGAACCGGATTATCCGGCATCTCCGCACCCGTCGCATGACCGCCCTGCCCCGTCAAAATGCGTAGCAACCGGTTGGACAGATCATCAAGGTCGTGAAGACGATCACGCAGGTAGCTATCGGCGGATTGCATCCGCGTGCGGGCTAGGGATTGCTCTTTTTCCACGGCGGCTTCGGCGGAAAGACCTTGGTCAATGTCTGCCTCCATCCGTTTCATCCAACCGCGTGAGTTGGCAAACATGCGGTAGGCTTCAAGCACCTGTTTCTGGTCGTTGTTCACCGTCGCCGTCTGCGTCAGCATTTCATCAACCGATATGCGCAAGGAATCGACGGCTTCGCGCAGGCGTGCCAGCTCTACTTCTGGGTCGTCGGCAACCACGTTGGTCACGACAACGCGCGGCTCGTGCAAATAGACTGTGCCGCCTGCGACCCCTTCTTGGCCGACCAACCCTTTGAACATAATGGGTTCTTGATGGCGCGCACGCATGGCAGCACCTTCACCCGTAAAAGCACCAAGTTCATTCATCTCGGCCAAAACCATCGCAACGACTTCGAGGGCATAAACTTCGTCAGCCGTGTATTCTCTGGATTCGCGGCTTTGGACGACCAGAACGCCCATCGTTTCGCCGACGCGTTGCACCGGAATACCGCAAAAACTGGAATACCGTTCTTCACCGGTTTCTGGCATGTACCGAAACCCACGCTCTGACGGCGCATCGGCTGTGTTAATGACGCGGCGGGATCTGGCGACGCGCCCAACAAGCCCCTCGCCCAAGCGCATCCGCGTTTCGTGCACCGCCTCTTGCTTTAGTCCTTCAGTCGCGCAGAGTTCAAGCGTTTCGGCATCGCGGAAAAGGTATATGGAACACACCTCGGCGCTCATTGAGCTGGCAATAAGGCGCACGATTTCGTCCAAGCGTGCTTGGCCTGCCTCACCGCTTGCCATCACGTCACGCAGACGCACCAACAGCTTGCGGCTCTCAGTCTCAAAACCTTGTGGCATTTAGTCCCCCAGCGCCTTCGACCAAGAGACTACAGGCCCTCACGCGGCGTCGCAATGGGGATAAACACGCAGTAGTTGTGTTAAACTGCCTGAATTTCAGACGTTTAGATCGTAAGTGACCCAAGATGTTTCATTGGCGATCTTGTCATAAAGGCCCCGCGCACGCGCGTTGTCCCTGGCGGTGATCCAGCGAACAACACTGTGGCCATCTGCCTTTGCTTTGTCGCGTACCGCGTCAATAAGCGCACCAGCCGCGCCCGTTCCGCGGGCGTCTGGGGACACAAACAAGTCATCCAAAAACAGACCTGTCGCAGCCGCCAAGGGCCGCGCAAAAATCCGGTAGTGGGTTATACCAACAAGTTTTCCATCAAGCGCCGCGCAAAATCCGTTCACCTCATGGGCGTTGGTCGTCAGCCATTCGAAAACCCGTTCGCGCATATCAGCTGTTTGATCGACGCCGTAAAATTCAGCATAGGCTTGGTACAATTCATCCCATGCAGCGTGATCCGCCAATACGATGGGGCGAACGACCAGGCTCATGCCGCTTTTTCTAACTCAAACGCGTCGTGCAGCGCCTGCACCGCAAGCTCCATGTACTTGCGATCAATCAGCACTGACGTTTTAATTTCAGATGTTGTGATAACTTTGATGTTGATGCCTTCATCACGCAACGTAGAGAACATCTTCGCCGCGACACCCGCGTGTGAGCGCATGCCGATGCCAACGATAGACACCTTCGCAACATCCGTATCCGCAACGAGATCATGAAAATTGATGTCGTCCTTCGCCTTGGCTTCATCCATCGCCTTTTGCGCGCGCTTCACTTGGTCAATCGGGCAAGAGAACGTCATATCCGTGCGTCCCTCCTCCGAAATGTTTTGAACGATCATATCGACATTCACACCCGCTTCGGCCAGTGGCCCGAAGATCGCGGCGGCTATACCGGGGCGATCCGCCACCGAAATCAGCGTCATCTTTGCTTCGTCACGGCTGAACGCCACGCCCGCTACTACATTGGATTCCATGATTTCTTCCTCCGCACAGACGAGCGTTCCGGCTTCGTCAGATTGTTCTTCAAATGATGATAGCACGCGCAAGCGCACTTTGTAGCGCATGGCCAGTTCAACGCTGCGTGTCTGCAAGACCTTCGCGCCAAGGGATGCCAGTTCCAGCATTTCCTCAAACGCGATCTTGTCAAGTTTGCGTGCCTTGTCGGTGACGCGCGGGTCAGTCGTGTAGACACCGTCAACGTCGGTATAAATATCGCAACGGTCCGCTTCAAACGCCGCCGCAAACGCAACCGCAGTCGTATCAGACCCGCCGCGCCCCAACGTCGTGATACGCCCTTCGGGACTAACCCCTTGGAAACCCGCAACAACCGCTACTTTCATACCTTCACCGAACTTCGCAGTGATGTTGTCTGTGGGAATTTCTTCAATCCGCGCGGATGAATGCGCAGACGTTGTCATAACCGGAACCTGCCAGCCCTGCCAGCTGCGCGCAGGTACGTCCATTTCCTGCAACGTCAGCGCCATCAGACCCGCCGTTACATTCTCACCAGAACTCACAATCGCGTCGTATTCACGCGCATCATAAAGCGGCGAAGTGTCGTTCACGAACCCGACCAGTTTGTTCGTCTCACCGGACATCGCCGACACGATAACGATCACATCATAGCCCTTGGACACCTCAACGCCGACCTTCTTGGCCGCCCGTTTGATCTTGTCCACGGTGGCCACGGATGTGCCGCCGAATTTCATCACCAGAACTGGCATACTCTGTCCTTAGTTTCTTAGTCCGCGTCGTCATACGGCGCACGCTCAAGCGACGCAAGGTCAGGCCCCTATTTGGCCCGCAAAACCGCGCCCGGATTCATGATCCCACGCGGATCAAGAGCATCTTTGATGGCGCGCATCATCGCCAGTTTTGCCGGGTCGCCATAGGTTTCAAGATCCTGCACCTTCAGCCGCCCAATTCCATGTTCAGCACTGACCGAACCGCCAAACGAATGCGCCAGATCGTGCACAGCCGCTTTAATCGCATCGCGCAGATCAACATATTCTGCACGGTTGCGCCCCTCAGGGGGGAACACGTTGTAGTGCAGGTTTCCATCCCCAAGATGCCCAAAACAATTGATCCGAAAGTCACCAGTCTTGGCTAGGATCGCAGGGGCTTTCTCAATGAAATCAGGCACACAAGAAATCGGCACCGAAATATCATGCGACGAGATGGACCCGACGCGTTTGTTCGCCTCAGGAATAGTCTCACGTATGTCCCAAAGCGCCTGCGCCTGCTGGCCCGATTGCGCAATTACCCCATCAAGTACCAAACCGCCCGCCGCCTCAAACAGTGCCTCCAACGCTTCCTGTGGTGACTGGCCTTTCGGCAATCCAACCTTCATCAAAACCGACCACTCCGGCGTCTGCGCAAACGGGCGCTTGTGGTCCATCTCGACCTCAGCCAGAAAATCAAAGCCCTGCCGGTGGATCAATTCAAACGCCGAAATCGTCTCGCCAAGACGCTCGCCCGCCAGGGCCAATAGCGACACGGCGGCTGCTGGCGTTGGCACTACAAACATCGCCGTCGCCTCCTCAGCAGGGCGCGGCATCATCCGCAAAGACGCACCCGTGATAACCCCAAGTGATCCCTCCGATCCAATCATCAGATCACGCAGATCATACCCCGTGTTGTCTTTGCGCAGGCGGCTCATACCGTTCCAGATGGTGCCATCGGCCAACACGACCTCGACCCCCAAACATTGCGTGCGCGCGTTGCCATAACGGATCACATTCAATCCGCCCGCATTGGTCGCCAATAACCCGCCGATCCGCGCAGAGCCTTGTGACGCCAATGACAGCGGAAACAACCGCCCAGCATCCGTCGCCGCCACTTGCACGTCCTGCAAAATAACACCTGCATCGACCTCAATCACATTTTCATTTGGATAGACCGCGCGAATGCTATTCATCCGCGCCAGCGACAACACGACAGGCACAGGCCCGCCTTCAAGCACTTGCCCGCCGACCAATCCGGTCCCCCCCGAATACGGGATTACAGGAACTGCGGCCTCAAAACACGCCGCCAAAAGTGCCGAAACCTCATCCGTTGTGGCAGGCGACACAACAACGCCCTGCCCTGTCCAGCGTCCTCTCGGCTCTATTAAGAAACCCGCAGGGTCCGCTGTGAATGCCACGTCTGGAAGAACAGTACGCAACCGCTCAACAAAAGCCGCGTCCGCAGAATTCAACGCCATCTCAGCCATCCAGTTTGCCTTTGTTTTCTAAATATCCTGGGGGGAGTCGCTTGCGACGGGGGGCTAGCCCCCCCCTAAACGCCCGCGGCACGCGCTAAGCGTAAGCTCATCCCACATCCGTCTTTCCGCGCCGATCGTGACGCAGATTGGCGTATAAAACATGATTGCGCCAGCGCCCGTTAATCTGCAAATACGCCTGCGCCACACCCTCGTACTTAAACCCGCATTTTTCCAGCAACGCGCGCGACGGTTTGTTCTCTTCTAAACACCCCGCTTCGATCCGGCTTAGGTCCAGCGTCGTGAAGGCGTAGTGAACAACCGCTTCAATCGCCTCACGCATATAGCCTTCCCGCGCAAACGCTTCGCCTATCCAGTAGCCTGTTGTCCCCGCTTGCGCAGGCCCGCGCCGGATATGATCTAGCGTGATCGCCCCCAATACCACGTCATCACTGCGCCGGATAATGAACAACGGCAGCGCCGTGCCATTGGAAATCGACCTTTGCGCCCAATAAACACGATTGGTGAAACTTTTGCGGGTTAAATGGTCGGACGCCCATGTGGGTTCCCACGGCGTTAAGAAATCAGCCGACTCTTGGCGCAGCGCAGACCATGCGCGAAAATCTGAGTGGACGGGCGGGCGCAGCGTCAACCG
>JAHBAO020000164.1 GCA_018500065.2 Octadecabacter sp.
CGGGATCAAAACAAGACGGTGCAAAAGACGCCGAAATGAGCGCTTCGGCACGGCCGCGCGGGGTACGGGTCGCGCGCAACGCGGTTCGCACCTCGGTTCCGAAATCACGCAGAATTTGATGCATCGCCGCCAGAAAAATCTGATCCTTGCCACCAAAATAGTGATGCGCGAGGGCCGAAGACATGCCCGCGGTCTTTGCAATCTGACTGACGGTGACATCAAGCGACCCTTGTGCGCCGATACAATCAATCGTGGCTTTAACCAAAGCCGCGCGGCGTATAGGCTCCATTCCAAGCTTTGGCATCATATCCTCATCACTGCTGCCAAGTGACTTAGTTCGTTCTTTATTGACTCGTCAATCAACAAAAAGACACTCAGGGAGAGTATCATGAAATCTACCATCTCAATTCTTGCAATCTGTGCTGCAACAACGGCCGCCGCTGACGGCCACGCAGACTGCGGTCTTGTTACGTTTTCCGATGTTGGCTGGACAGACATTACCGCCACAACCGCTGCCACGACAGTTGTTCTTGGTGCGCTCGGCTACGAAACAGACATCAAAGTTCTTTCCGTTCCAGTGACTTACACCTCCCTCGCCGAAGGCGACGTTGATGTGTTCCTGGGCAACTGGATGCCAACAATGGAAGGCGATATTGCCGCCTACCGCGAGGCTGGCACTGTCGACACCGTGCGCGCGAACCTAGAGGGCGCAAAATACACGTTGGCCACGAACGCAGCAGGCGCGGCACTGGGCATCACATCCTTTGACGCGATTGCAGCCAATGCAGACGCGCTGGAAGGCAATATCTACGGCATCGAGGCTGGCAACGACGGCAACCGCCTGATCATGGATATGATCGCGGACAACGCCTTCGGGCTTGGCGATGCCGACATGGAAGTCGTTGAATCCTCAGAGGCGGGTATGCTGACCCAAGTCGGCCGCGCATCTGATCGCGACGAACCTGTTGTTTTCCTTGGCTGGGAACCACACCCGATGAACGCCAACTACGACATGACTTACCTGACAGGTGGCGATGACTGGTTCGGCCCTGATCTTGGTGGCGCGACTGTGTTCACCAACACGACTGCGGGCTACGTCGATGCCTGCCCGAACGTGGGTAAGCTGTTGACGAACCTCGAATTCACCCTCGCGATGGAGAACGAAATCATGGGCGCGATCCTGAATGATGGCACCGAGCCGAATGAAGCCGCGACCGCGTGGATGGCCGCCAACACGGATGTCGTGATGGGCTGGCTTGACGGTGTGACAACGCTGGACGGCGGCGACGCTGCCGAGGCTGTCAAAGCCGCACTCGGCATGTAAAGCACTGAAGGGGCTGCCAATTGGGCGGCCCCTTTTTACGTTACTCGGGGGGAATAATGGCCATATTGCAAAGCATCTGGAACGCGTGTCTCGCGTTCTTGAACGGGATTTTGTGGTGCCTCACAGCACTCTGGGATTTCGCCCTCTGGCTCGGCCCTGCCCTCGTTTGGTTTGTTACTTGGCTGCCGCAACGCTTGCTTGGCTTAACGGATGAAAAGCTGCCCGTCGGGACAACCGCCCGCGACGGTTTTGAATATATCAAAGATGGCGCAGCGCCGTTTTTGGACAGGTTTTCCGACATCACCGAAGCCTTTATCGAGTTCCTGCTCGCCCTTTTGTTACGCCCCCCCGGGGTCAACTGGCTCGGCGGGCGCGGGTTCGAACCCTACATCCCGGGCTGGACGCAAGACAGCCACGCATTCTTAATTGCAGCAATCTTCGCCGCACTCGCCTATCTATTTCACCGCAAATTCTCTGTTACTTTGCTCATCATCGCCGGGTTCTTGTTCATCATCGACCAAGGCTACTATGAGGAAACCGCCGAAAGTCTCAGCCTCGTGCTGTCGGCCTGCGTTGTCTGCATGTCCATCGGCGTGCCAATCGGCATCGCCGTTGCGCACCGCCCGCGTCTTTACGCATGGATGCGCCCCGTTCTGGACCTGATGCAAACCCTACCGACCTTCGTTTACCTGATCCCCGCAATCGTGTTTTTCGGCATCGGCATGGTCCCCGGACTGATCGCCACAGTGATCTTTGTGCTGCCCGCCCCGATCCGCCTGACGCAGCTTGGCATCGCGTCGACACCGACCGAATTGCTTGAGGCGGCGGACGCGTTTGGCGCAACCAAGCGGCAAAAACTTTTCAAAGTCGAACTGCCCTCAGCCCTGCCGCAAATCATGGCCGGATTGAACCAGACCATCATGCTGTCCCTGTCGATGGTGGTCATCGCGGCACTTGTTGGCGCGGACGGTTTGGGCGTGCCCGTTGTGCGCGCGCTGAACACCGTTGATACCGCCAAAGGGTTCGAATCTGGGCTTATCATTGTCGTGGTCGCAATCATGCTTGATCGGTTGCTGCGCATAGGGGCGAAACGATGAAAGCTGTTGAATTCAAAGATGTTTCCATTGTGTTTGGCGACAAGCCAGAGACCGCCTTGCCACTTATGGATCAGGGCGACGAGCGCGCAGAAATCCAGAAAGCCACGGGGCAGGTTTTGGGTGTTCACAATTGCTCGCTTGATGTGGATGCCGGTGAAATTCTGGTGCTGATGGGGCTGTCCGGGTCCGGCAAATCAACGCTTTTGCGCGCGGTGAACGGGTTGAACCCCGTGGTGCGCGGGGGAGTGCAGGTCCACGATGGTGACTGGTCTTGCGAGGTCGGTTCTGCACCCGCCAAAGACCTGCGCAAGCTACGCCGCGAATGTGTGTCGATGGTGTTCCAACAATTTGGCCTGCTGCCGTGGCGCACGGTGCGCGACAATGTTGGACTTGGGCTTGAGCTTGCAGGCATGAGCAAAGCCGACAAGCGCCGTAAGGTTGATGAACAGCTTGAACTTGTCGGCCTTGCAGACCGCGCCACTGCGCTGGTGGGGGAACTGTCTGGCGGCATGCAACAGCGCGTCGGTCTGGCCCGTGCCTTTGTGACGGACGCCCCGATTTTGCTGATGGATGAACCGTTCTCAGCGCTTGACCCGCTGATCCGCACGCGTCTTCAGGATGAATTGCTAGACCTGCAACAGCGCCTGAACCGCACCATCATTTTCGTGTCCCACGACCTGGACGAAGCGTTCAAGATCGGCAATCGCATCGCGATCATGGAAGGCGGGCGTATCGTGCAATGCGGCACCCCGCGCGAGATTTTCAGCGAACCTGCCAACGGCTATGTCGCTGATTTCGTTGCCAACATGAACCCCCTCGGCGTGCTGTGTGCCCGCGATGTCATGATTGATGGTTCTGGCGGCCATGCGGTGGATGCCGAAACGCCCGTGAAAGACGTCATAGAGAAATTATGCGAATTTGGCGCGTTGACCGTGACAGAAAACGGCACCCCATTGGGGCAAATCACCCAGCGCAGCGTGCTGGCGCGGATTAGCCCCAATGGTGCAGATTAAGAACGCCAGACTTGAACGCTGGCGCGGGATCGGGCCATTCTTTAGCAATAGGTGCAAGGGCAAGGTGCTGCCATTTGCCCGCCCTTCACTCTTCGCCGCGTTGGAAGCCGAGGGTGTTATCGCCGAGGTTGCCGTCATCGTCTGCTAGCCAGCGTTTTGCGCCCGTGCTGCAATGTTTTCAGCAGCTTGCGTCAAATCGTGCACCAGCGTTTCTGCCATTGAACGCATCACCATAACCTCAAAACTTTGGGCCCCAAGGCGCGTGATGCCGCCCGTCATATGCCCGATCAGTGTGCGCGCTGTGTGACCACGTTTGAACACGTTTGCGCGCAGATCAATCGGCGTGAGACGCGCGAGAACCGCCACAGTATCCGCGCCGTCAATCTGCACAATCGCCCAAGCGTCTGAGTGATCAACGCACGCCGCGCCTGCTAGACTAGGGCACGGCGCACCAATCAAAAGCGCCTGTTCCTTGCCACACCAAACCGTGCGCGGACCCGTGCCAACACTGCGGTTCGGGGCGGGGAAACCAACGCCGACGCTCGTTTTCAATGCCGCTGATACCGCCTTCTGTTGCCCTTTATGTGGGGCAATAAGGGTCACCTGTCCGGCATCAACTTCAGTAACTGTAACGCTGCCAATCGTCTTGGGCAGCAACCCAGCACAGGCTGTTTGGGCGATCAATTTAACCACGGGCAAGCCCTCCTGTCGGATCAAAAAAGACGGGGTGACAGACCTCGCACAACACCTGATTTTTGCGCACGTGATCCACCAACATCACCCGATCTCCGTAGCGGTTTGGCCCGTCTTTCAAGAAGCCCAAACCAATGTCGTGCCCCAGTGTCGGAGAATGGCAAACAGACGTCACATAGCCTTGATCATTTTCACGAACCGCGTCAGCCCCTTCAACAAACAAATGCGCGCCAGCGGTTAATTTAGATGCGTTTTCAACAGGTTTCAGGCCTACCATCTGCTCGCGCTCGATATCCAGCAACCCCTCGCGGCGCGACAACGCATTGCCGATACAGTCTTTCTTCTGGCTGACCATTCGGTCAAATCCGATGTCGAACGCGGTCACGCGGCCATGAATTTCTGCGTGCGTGATAAAGCCCTTTTCGATGCGCAACACGTTGAGGGCTTCCATCCCATACAATCCACCGGCCATCGCCTCAGCCTGCGCCGTCAGCAAACCGAACAGCGATGCACCATAGCGCGCTGGCACGGCAATCTCATAGGCATGCTCGCCCGAGAATGAGATGCGGAACAGCCGGCCCTGCACACCCGCCACGCTGACCTCCCCGCAGGCCATGAACGGCCAGCTTTCATTGTCGATTTGTGAATCGAGAATTGAGTTCAACAACTTACGCGACTTCGGCCCTGCGACTGCGAATTGCGCCCATTGTTCGGTGACGGAGGCAAAGCGCACATCAAGATCAGGGCGCAGCGCTTGGCTGACCCAATCGAGGTGTTGCATCACCTGTCCCGCAGCGGCCGTCGTCGTGGTCATCACATAGTGGTTCGGCCCCAACCGCGCCGTGGTGCCATCGTCCATCACATGCCCGTCTTCGCGCAGCATCAAGCCATAGCGCACGCGGTTTTCTTTCAGGCTTGAAAACGTGTTGCAGTAAACGAAATCAAGGAATTCAGCTGCATCCGGCCCCTGAATGTCGATTTTGCCTAAAGTACTGACATCACAAACGCCGACATGATTGCGCACCATGTTTACTTCGCGATTGCAGGCCTCAAGCCATGTGGTTTCGTTTGATTTCGGGAAGTAACTGGCACGATACCAAAGGCCGACTTCGATCATTGGCGCGTTGCGATCAACGCTGGCAGTGTGAGACGTCAGATGGCGTTTAGGCGCGAAACCGTGGCCTTGCGACCCTGCCCCCATCGCCGCGATTGAAACTGGCACATAGGGCGGGCGGAATGTTGTCGTGCCCGTTTCGGGGATGCCACGGCCGGTAGCATCGGCCAATACCGCCAGCGCCGCGACGTTGGAATTTTTACCCTGATCGGTCGCCATGCCCTGCGTCGTGTAGCGTTTCATGTGCTCAACGCTGCGGAAGTTTTCCTGCGCCGCCAGACGCACGTCTTTCACATGCACATCGTTCTGAAAGTCGAGCCACTTTCGCCCCTTACCGTCCACCTGCCAAAGCGCCTCGATGGTGTAAGCGTCATCCTCAGCTGTGGGTATCGCGGTCTGCGCAGGCTTCAGATCAAGCGACTTTAGCGTCGCTTTCGCAACCGCAATTCCGTCCTTCAAACAGCCAAGCGTTGAGAACGTGCCACGCGCCGCACCTGCGACCGCCATGTCTGGAATAGAGCCATCAGTCGGCACAAAACTTAGGATGTCTTCTGACCACGTAGGTCGCCCATTCATATGGCATGTCAGATGCACGGACGGGTTCCAACCGCCTGACATCGCAAGACAATCGGTTTCAATATCATGGGTGCCGTGCGCGTCCTGCACCGTGATGCTTTGCAATCCATGCCGCCCTTTGGTGGCAATAACCTGCGCGCCCGTAAACAGCGGATAATCCCCCAATGCGCTCGCGTTTTCACGGCTGTCGATCACACCCGCAACGGTCACTCCCGCGTCAATCAAATCTACGGCGGTGCGGTGCGCGTCATTATTATTGGCAAAGATCGTCACAGACTGGCCTGCTGCAACACCCCAACGGTTCAGGTAGGTCCGAACGGCCGAGGCGAGCATAATGCCAGGGCGGTCATTGTTGGGAAACGCGATCGGGCGTTCAAGCGCACCCGCACACAGGATTGAGCGTTTTGCCGTGATGCGCCAGAAGCATTCGCGCGGGGTGTTCAGGGGCGCGTTTTGTTCGCTCACCTGCTCAAGCGCGCCGAACGTGCCTTGGTCATAGGCGCCCGTGACACAGGTCCGCGGCATCAAGCGCACGTTGTCCATCTGCGCAAGCGCTGCGAGTTGCCCTTGCACCCAATCAACACCGGATTGCCCGTCAATATCACCCGTCTCGGCGAGCAAACGCCCGCCCATTTGGGTATCTTCATCGGCCAGAATAACGTCCGCCCCTGCCTGTGCTGCTGTCAGCGCAGCCATGATGCCCGCAGGCCCAGCGCCAATAACCAGCACGTCACAATGGGCGAAGGCCTTTTCATAAGTTTCTTCAACCGCGCCCCCCGACAGCGCGCCAAGCCCGGCAGCGCGGCGGATGATCGGCTCATACAGCTTTTCCCAGAACGCCTTCGGCCACATGAAGGTTTTGTAATAAAATCCGGCACTTAGGAAAGGTGCAGCAAGATCGTTCACCGCCATCGCATCGTGCTTTAAGGACGGCCACGCGTTCTGGCTGCGCACCGCAAGCCCGTCGTACACCGCTTGGGTCGTGGCGCGAATGTTGGGGTCTTGGCGCGCACCCTGCCCGACCGTGACCAGCGCATTTGGCTCCTCGGACCCTGCCGTTAGCACACCACGTGGGCGGTGGTATTTGAACGAGCGTCCCATAAGACGCACACCATTCGCCAATAACGCCGCCGCAAGCGTGTCGCCTTCACGACCCGTGTAGGACACGCCATCAAACGTGAATGACACCGCCGCGCCGTCTTGGTGCAAACCCTTCCCTGCGATCCTCATTTCGATTTCTCCGCCAAAACCGCGCCAGAAACTTCATGTGTCACGGTGTTGCGCGTCACCACGATCCACGCACCACATCCAGCCTCATGGTGCCACAAATCACGGGTTTCGCCCGCCGGATTGTCGCGAAAATGGACATGGTCCACCCATGCTTGCGGATCAGCGTCGCGTGTAGGTCGGTCAAGCAGTCCAGCGTGACCTTGGTAGTAGAACTCGCGGCGGTCACGTTCACCGCAGATGGGGCATGGCAGGCGCATGTTTAATCCTAGTGTAAATTGTGCTGAGAGCCGGTGCCCTCTTCATCCATCAGCCCAGCACCTGTGCGAAAGCGATCTAAACGGTAGCGGGCAGCAGGGGCATGGTGTTCGCCTTTGGCGATCAGATGGGCGTAGCTGAACCCAGACCCGGGCACGGCTTTGAAACCGCCGTAACACCAACCGCAATTAAGGAAGAGGCCTTCGGTCTGGGTCTTGTCGATAATGGGCGAGCCATCGGGCGACATATCCATAATGCCCCCCCAGCTGCGTAATACGCGGGCCTTTCCAATGGCGGGCATCAAGGTCATCGCAGCATCCATGACGTGCTCTTTCATCGCCAGATTGCCGCGTGCCGCATATGAAGCGTAGAAATCAAGATCCCCACCGAACACCAAACCACCCTTGTCAGACTGGCTGATATAGAAGTGGCCCATGCCGAAACTAATGACACCGGGCATGATCGGTTTAAGGCCTTCGGAAACGAACGCCTGCAACACATGGCTTTCAATCGGCAGGCGCATGCCCGCCATTTCAGCGACTTGGCTGGACCGGCCAGCAACAACAATCGCGACTTTCTTGGCGCGGATCGCACCGCGGCTGGTTTGCACGCCGCGCACAACGCCGCCTTCGACATCAATGCCTGTGACTTCACAATTCTGGATCAAATCAACACCGCGTTGATCCGCGCCGCGTGCATAGCCCCACGCGACTGCATCATGACGCGCCGTTCCACCGCGCCGATGCATTAGCCCGCCATAGATCGGGAAACGCACGTTGTCGAAATCAATGAACGGCGCTTCGGCGCGCACCTGTTCGGGGGTCAGCAGCTCAGCGTCATCACCCTGATTGACCATCGCATTGCCACGTCGCGCAAAGTTGTCGCGCTGGCCGTCAGAATGGCACAGCATCATCACGCCGCGTTGCGACATCATGGTGTTATAGTTGAGGTCCTGCTCCATGTTTTCCCAAAGCTTCAGCGAATGGGAGTAGAATTCGGAATTTCCCGGCAACATGTAATTGGCGCGCACAATCGTCGTGTTACGCCCCACATTGCCGCCGCCAAGGTAGCCTTTTTCAAGAACCGCAACATTGGTGATGCCGTGTTCTTTGGCAAGGTAGTAGGCAGTAGACAGGCCGTGGCC
>JAHBAO020000210.1 GCA_018500065.2 Octadecabacter sp.
CCCTTGCGCGGGTGGACTCCTTGATATCCAGCGCACCCGACAGCGCCCGCGACACGGTTGGCACGGCTAACCCGGTCAGCCCCGCGATGGTTTTCAACGTCGGTGCGCGCCGCGTGATCTCGTTGTTCTTCATGGCTTTCTCGCCTCCCTTAGCGCCCCTCTGGATCACAATATTTGCCGCATTTTGCAAGAGCCCGCGCGAACAGAGACTTTTTTTCAGACCCGTGAAGAAACAGTCTTGTTTGCGCAAACAACTTCGGTTTAGCATAATCTACAACGATTTAGATTTTGGGAGGAAACAATCGTGAAGCTTACCACAAAACTGCTTTCTGCGACGGCGATCTGCGCTGCATCCAGCGCCAGCGCCATCGAACTGGAGGTCATGCACTGGTGGACGTCGGGCGGTGAAGCCGCTGCGGTCGCCCAATTTGCAGAGGCCTGGAGTGCCACGGGTAACACCTGGGTCGATGGTGCGATTGCAGGCGGCGGCGACACCGCGCGCCCTGTCATGGTCAGCCGGATCATCGGTGGCGATCCGCCCGCTGCGTTCCAATTCAACCATGGCCGTCAGGCTGAAGAATTGATCGAGGCAGGCCTGCTGCTGGACCTGACCGACGTGGCCGAGGCCGAAGGCTGGGCCGATATCGTCAATCCACCGTCCCTGCTGGACTCTTGCACCGTCGACGGCCGTATCTATTGCGCGCCCGTGAACATCCATTCGTGGAACTGGATGTGGCTGTCGGGCCCCGCCTATGAAAAGGCAGGTCTTGAGATGCCGACCGACTGGAACGGCTTTATTGAAAGCGCGGCTGCCCTGCGTGAAGCAGGCGTTACACCGCTCGCGATGGGTGGCCAGGCCTGGCAGCAATCGGGTGCCTTCAACAACGTGATGACCATCTCGGTGGCGGGCGAAGAGGCGTGGCTGTCGGTCATGCAGGACAAAAATGCCGAAACCGTCATGGGGCCGGAATACACCGCCGCGTTCGAGGCCTATGCCGCCGCGCGTGAGCTGTCCAACGGCCTCAATGTGCAGGACTGGAACCAGGCGACCAACGCGCTGATCACGGGCGAAGCCGGTGCGCAGATCATGGGCGACTGGGCGCAGGGCGAATTCGCCGTGGCCGAAATGGCCGCCGGAGAAGACTATGGCTGCCTGCCCGGTCTGGGTCTGGGGGCGTTTCTGCAAACAGGTGGCGATGCGTTCTATTTCCCCGTCAACGATGACGCGGATATCACCGCAGCGCAAAAGGAACTGGCGGCCATGCTGCTGACACCTGCAGTTCAGGTGTCCTTCAACTCTGTCAAAGGCTCGCTGCCGATCCGCGGCGATGTCGACCTGACAACTGTCAACGAATGCACGCAGAAAGGTCTCGACCTGCTGGCCAATGGCCAGACCCTGCCCGCATCAGAGCAGTTGATCTCTCCGGATACGATCACGCAGCTGAACGATCTGATGACCGAGTTCTGGAACACGCCCGCCATGACAGCGGCCGAAGTCCAGCAGCAATACGCGGACATCATCGCGTCTGCCGACTGATACAAACTACTCATGTGACACTGGCATGGGCTCCTTTTCGGGGCCCATGCCGATCCTGCCGCGCAGCAGGCTTTCCAACTGTCTGTAAGGGGGACATTCCGTGAAAACGACCAACGCCGGTGCCGCTCCGGTCCGCCGCCCGCCCCGCATCTTGCGCAACCTGGCATCCAAGATCGCGATGCTGCCACTGATGTTCACGGCTGTTGTGATCTTTCTGGGCGGCACGATTTGGACAGTCGTTTACTCCTTCACAAGTTCCGGCTTGCTGCCGCGTCTGAACTGGGCGGGGTTCGATCAATACGAACGCTTATGGTCCAGCCGCAAATGGATCGTCTCTATCGAAAACCTCGCCATTTACGGCTTTTTCAGCCTGATTGGCACACTTGTGATCGGCTTCACCCTAGCCGCCCTTCTGGACCGCAAAATCAGAGGAGAGGCCGTGTTCCGGTCAATCTTCCTTTATCCCTTTGCGTTGTCCTTCATCGTCACTGGCCTTGTGTGGCAGTGGGTTCTGAACCCTGAATTCGGGTTGCAAAGTGTCGTGCGCGAACTTGGCGGGACGGGTTTTACCTTCGATCCGCTCAACAACCCCGAGATTGTTATGTATGGCCTGCTGATTGCGGGCCTGTGGCAAGGCACCGGGCTGATCATGTGCATCATGCTGGCGGGTCTGCGGGGCATCGACGAAGACATCTGGAAAGCCGCCCGCGTGGACGGGATCGGCACGGTCAAAACCTATATCTGGATCATTATTCCGATGATGCGCCCCGTGTTTGTCACCTCGCTGGTGCTGATCGCGGCAGGCATCGTGAAACTGTATGATCTGGTCGTCGCGCAGACATCAGGCGGGCCGGGCATCAGTTCCGAAGTGCCGGCGAAGTATGTGATGACGGCAATGTTCGGCGGTCAGAATCTTGGTCAGGGGTTTGCCGCATCGTCCATGATGTTGCTGATGGTCGTTATCATCCTGATCCCTTGGGCCTACCTTGAATTCGGAGGCAAAAAGAATGGC
>JAHBAO020000269.1 GCA_018500065.2 Octadecabacter sp.
CCCGCACCCGAAGCGCCACAATGCACGGCCTTCTGGCCCATGATGTCGAACAGTGTTTTGGTGGTTTCAAATGCGTCCGCGTCGCCCCCGACCATAAAGGTTAGCGTGCCGTCGACCGCCCCTTTGGTCCCACCAGACACCGGCGCATCAAGCATGCCCAAACCCGCCGCACTTGCATCCGCCCCAACAGCGCGGGCGCTGTCCACGTCAACGGTTGAGCAGTCGATAAACACAGCGTCCAACGGTAATGCCGCAATGACGTCTTTGCCAACGTTCCGTAAAATCGCGCCATTTGGCAGCATCGTTATGGCCACATCAGCCCCATCGCAGGCGTGCGCGATAGACGCCGCCATTGTGATCCCGTCAGGGCTCGCTGCGACATCAAAACCCGCCACGTCATGCCCTGCTTTGATCAGGTTCGCAGCCATTGGCGCGCCCATATTGCCCAGTCCGATAAATGCTATTTTCATGTCGTTGTTCCTGTTTGTGTCCACTCATTGGGCCCTAAATCGGCCAGCATTGCGTCGATGTCATCCTGTGGAACATCAAGGCGCGCATGCTTCCATTTGGGCGCAAAGTCGCGGTCGATGATTTGGGCGCGAATACCCTCAATAAAATCGCCTTGGTCTTGTGCGCGGTAGGTGAAACGATATTCGCGTTGCAGCGCGTCTGCCAGTCCACCCGTTCGCGCCGCGCGAATGGTGCTCAGGGCGCAGCTCATCGCGAGGGGGGACGGTTTGGCCAACCGTTTGACCGTGGCCTGCGCGAATTCGGTGCCGCTGTTGCCCAAGTTTTCGGCAATCTCAACCAAGGTTTCAGCCGCAAAAAGCTGATTTATTTCACCCACCTGCCCTGCCAATTCACCAGCAGGCGCAGGTTGTGCAGCCTGCTCGATAAGTGAAACATCGGCTGTTCTGGTTAAACCAACCTTCAAATCATCCCATGCCGCCACGGGCACAAATATATCGGCAAAACCTACGTAAATTGCATCATCCGCGCCCATGCGCGTCCCGGTCAGCCCAAGGTACGTGCCAACCTCGCCCGCATTCCGCCCCAAAAGAAAGCTGCCACCGACATCTGGAATTAGCCCAATCCCACATTCGGGCATCGCAATCTTAGAGCTTTCGCACACGACCCGATGCGACGCGTGACACGCCACGCCAACACCGCCACCCATCGTAAAGCCTTGCATGAACACCACAATCGGTTTGGGGAATTCGGCGATTTTCAGGTTTAGCCGGTATTCTTGGCGCCAAAAGTCACGACCATATTCATAATCCTTTGCCAAACCACGCGCATAAAGGTCGGCGATGTCGCCTCCGGCGCAAAACGCCTTTTCACCAACCGCATCAATCAGCACCAAGGCGACGTCATCGTCCGTTCGCCAGCCATCAAGCGCTTGTTCCAACGCAACGGCCATATCCGCAGACAGCGCATTCAGTGCATCCGGACGGTTTAACGTTACATGCCCCACACGTCCGGCTTTGCGCACCAAAATATCCGCCTTCATATCAGCCATTTGCATTGGCCTGAATATCGCGCGCGATCACCAGACGTTGGATTTCGCTCGTGCCTTCGTAAATCTGACAAATCCGCACATCGCGGTAGATCCGCTCAACGGGATGATCCGCCAAAAACCCGTAGCCGCCCAAAATCTGGATGGCTTGGCTACAGACTTTCTCGGCCATTTCAGAAGTGAACAATTTGGCCATAGACGCCTCACGCAGGCACGGCTGTCCGGCGTCCTTTAGGGCGGCTGCGTGAAACACCATCTGGCGGCCAGCCTCGATCTGGGTGTCCATATCCGCCAGCTTGAAGGAAATCCCTTGTTGATCAAAGATCGGTTTGCCAAAGGCCTGCCGATCCACAGCATAATCACGCGCATATTCAAACGCGCTGCGCGCCATCCCGACGGCTTGGGCCGCAATGCCAATGCGACCACTTTCCAGATTGGCCAGCGCGATTTTGTAGCCCTGCCCTTCAGCGCCCAAAAGGTTCTCAGCAGGCACGCGCATGTTCTCAAACGCGATTTGACAGGTGTCGGACGAATTGATGCCCAACTTGCGCTCAACCCGAACGACCTCATATCCCGGCGTCGATGTCTCAACGATAAACGCGCTGATACCCCGTTTGCCCGCGGCCTTATCGGTCACCGCAAAGACTATGATCATGCTGCCGTTTTTGCCGGACGTGATGAACTGTTTTGCCCCGTTGATCACATAGTGATCCCCGTCGCGCACGGCCGTTGTGCGCAGGTTTGATGCATCTGATCCGGCCTGCGGCTCGGTCAGGGCAAACCCGCCGATCCATTCACCACTGGCGAGTTTGGGCAAGTACTTTTCTTTTTGCGCATCGGTTCCATAGTCGCGAATGGGTCCACACCCGACAGAACAATGAACCGACATAATCGTGGAACAGGCCCCGTCACCAGCGGCAATTTCTTCGATAACACTGGCGTAGCTGACAAAGTCAGCGTCAAAGCCACCGTATTCCTCAGGCGCTTGCATCCCCAGAAATCCAAGCTCTCCCATCTGAGCGAGCTCGGCTTTCGGGAACCGCGCATCCCTGTCGCGTTCCTCTGCACCAGGCCATAATTCGGCTTTGGCGAACTGCCGTGCCATGTCACGAATGGCGGTTTGGGTTTCGTCTAGGATCATGATGTCTCCGTCAGTTCTAGGGCGATGGCAGTCGCCTCGCCGCCGCCAATACAAATTGCCGCCATACCGCGCTGAACACCGCGTGCGCGCATGGCGTGGATCAATGTCACAATGATCCGTGCGCCAGATGCCCCAATCGGGTGGCCCAGCGCACAGGCACCACCATTTACGTTGACCTTTTCATGGGGCAAGCCCAACGATGTCATCGCCGCCATCGCCACGACGGCAAAGGCTTCGTTCACCTCAAACAATCCGTAGTCATCCAAGGTGGTGTTCGTTTTCGCCAGCAGCTTTTTGACCGCATCAATGGGGGCGACAGGGAAGTTTTCCGGCGCCATCCCGTGGCTTGCGTAGCCAATGATGCGCGCAATGGGTGTCAGCCCTTTGGCCTCGGCGACAGACGCGCGCGTCATGATCATGGCTGCCGCACCATCCGAGATTGACGATGCATTGGCAGCTGTGACCGTGCCGCCCTTCGCGAACGCCGGTTTTAGCTGCGGTATCTTCTCGGGTCGTGCATTGCGCGGTTGTTCGTCACTGGCGATCTGTACGGTGGCCTTACGCGTCGACACCGCAGTCTCTGCGATCTCAGCCGTAAATGCGCCACTCGCTTCCGCCGCAAGCGCCCGTTCCAGCGAGGCAATTGCATAGGCATCCTGCGCTTCGCGGGTGAATTGGTAGTCTGAGGCACAGCGTTCTGCGAACACACCCATCAGCGTGCCTTTTTCGTAGGCGTCTTCCAACCCGTCAATGAACATATGATCCTGCGTAACGCTATGCCCCAAGCGCAAACCGTCGCGCACCTTTGGCAACAGATAGGGCGCGTTCGACATGCTTTCGGTTCCACCCGCCAAAGCCATATCAATGGACCCAGCCAGCAGCAGATCATGGGCCAACATCGCGGCCTTCATGCCAGAGCCGCACATCTTGTTCACGGTCGTGGAAACCGCGCCTTCCGGCAGCCCAGCCCCCAAGGCGACCTGCCGCGCCGGTGCCTGCCCCTGTCCTGCACCCAAGACATTGCCAAAGATCACTTCATCAATATCGGTGGGCGAAACAGATGCTGCATCCACGGCCGCGCGCGCCGCAACAGCCCCCAATTGGGCGGCCGTCATAGAACTCAATTCGCCGCCAAGCCCCCCCATCGGGGTGCGTTTCGCCGATAGAATTACGATTGGATCACTCATAAGACGTCTCCTATTTGGCGGCCATCCGCAGAGCCCCATCCAAGCGGATGACCTCTCCGTTCAGGGTTTTATTACTTAATATATGCTCAGCCAATGCCGCAAAGTCTTGCGGATCACCGAGTCTAGGCGGGAACGGCACTGTTGCGCCAATTGACGCGCGAAGTTCTTCTGGCATCGCTTGCATCATCGGCGTGTCAAACACACCGGGGGCGATGGACATCACACGAATGCCATCCCGCGCAAGCTCGCGGGCGGCGGGCAATGTCATTGCGGCCACAGCGCCCTTGGACGCGGCATAGGCAATCTGGCCAATCTGACCCTCAAACGCTGCGACCGACGCGGTCGTCACAATGACGCCCCGCTGTCCATCACCGTCAGGGCTGTTCGTCTGCATCTTGGCCGCGCATTCCGACATCAAATGGAAGGTTCCAAACACATTCACCGCGATCACTTTGGCGAACAGGTCCGCATCATGCGGCCCCGACTTTCCGACAAGTTTTGCGCCCGGCGCAATGCCAGCACAACAAACCAGGCCGGAAATCCCGTCAAAGTCAGCAACCACCTGATCCAGCGTCGCGCGGACAGCGGCGGCGTCTGTGACATCGCACCCATAAGACTGACAGCCTTCTGGCAGGTCAGCGTGTGCGATCTGTTGCAAGTCCACCCCAGCCACATTGTATCCAGCCGAAGCGAGCCCCGTCATCACCGATTGCCCCAGCCCCGACGCCGCACCTGACACAACGATTGCCTTATCAAACATATTCATTCCTTTTCATTGGGCCATAGTTACCTCTTGTGCTCCTCGCCGCCAGTGTCAAACTGTCCGCAAATGATGAGACAAAAAGATAGTTCAAAAACCCCGACCCCAGTTGCGCCGATCTTCGTGCGCGAAGCCTTGGAATGTGGGCGCAAAGGCGGGATTGATATTGACCGGTTGCTAAGAGACGCAAACGTCCCCCCCGACCGCCTAGACCATCTGACAACACAGGACTTCGGGCGCATCTGGATCAATTTATCATATGCCATGCAGGACGAGTTCTTTGGCCTCGGTGCACGCCCCATGCGTCCGGGGTGCACGACCTTGCTCGGTCATGCTGTCCGTGGTGCGCGCACACTGGAGATCGCGTTGAACCGCGCATTGCGGTTCTTACGGGTCGTCTTGGATGAACCGCATGGAACCGTCAGCACCGAAACCGGCAACTGCGTAATTTCCCTACACCAGACGGGACCGTCTCAAAGCGCCTTTATGTATCGGACGTTCTTCCTGATTGTTCATGGCTTCACCTGCTGGGCCGCCAAAGAACGCATTCCGATTAAGTCCATTTCATTTCCCTGTGCCGAGCCTGCACACCAAAATGATTATGGCGACTTCTTTGGCGTTCCTGTGGTGTTCAATGCGCCCCACGCGCAACTGGTGTTTGACCGCAAATATCTATCGCGTCCCGTTCTGCGCTCTGACGATGACCTCAAAGTTTTCCTGCGCAGCTTACCAGAAGCGTTCTTGCGCGGTTACCGCGATACAGACGGCCTCAAACATGTGATTGTTGAAAAATACCTGCGCGGCCCAGCGCAAGACTGGCCAGATGCAAAGCGTGTCGCGGCGCAACTGGGGATGTCGCGGTCCACGTTGCACCGGCAGCTCAAGGAGGCTGGCCACAGCCTGACGCAACTAAAGGACGAGCAACGCCGCAACCGCGCCACCGCACTGCTATCGCGTACAGATATGACCATTTCCGAGATTTCATCGGCTGTTGGCTATGCCGAAGAAGGCGCATTTTATCGCGCGTTCTACAAATGGTACCAAACCACCCCAAGCCGTTTGCGCGATAGGTAAAATACCGCGCCACGGTTTCCCAGAAAGCCGAGAGATTCGCCCAACGGCTTTAGAAACTATTCGCAATTTATCTAAATAAGTGGTGCCCCCACACGGACTCGAACCGCGGACCTACTGATTACAAATCAGTTGCTCTACCAGCTGAGCTATAGGGGCACTGGGCGGTGCTTTAAGGGACCTTTCGGGTTCGCGCAAGAGGGTTGTGAACAGAAATCTGCATCAAGGGCGGTTCCACTGGTGATAAATCGCGCATAAGGTCTGCAAAACAACATTTCACAACGACAGCGGGCGCGAATTTCATGCAGATTGTTTACCACATCGGCGCAAATTGTACGGATCAGGATCGCCTGCTTAAGTCTGTTCTCAAGAACGCGTCAACTTTTGCCGAACAAGGGGTGAAAGTCCCCGGACCGGGTAAATACAGGCGCCTTATTCGTGAGACAATTCAAGCACTTGATGGACAGCAACCTGCAAGTGATACGCGCGAGATTCTGGTGGATGCGATTCTTGATGACGAGCACTGCAACCGCGTCGTGATGAGCCACGCACAGTTTATGTGTGTGCATCGGCGTGTGTTTGAGGATGGTATTTTCTACACGCTGGCTGAACAGAAACTTCAGGGCCTTTCGGACCTGTTTCCTGACGATGAAATCGAAATATTCATGGGCTTGCGCAATCCTGCAACGTTCATCCCCGCAACGCTTGGCGACAGCAGCACAAATAACTTTGCCAAATTCATGAGCGGCATCGACCCGCTTGATGTGCGCTGGTCTGATCTGATCGCGCGTATTCGCACGATATTGCCGCGCGCCAGCCTGACGGTTTGGTGCAACGAGGATACGCCGCTGATCTGGGCGCAGCTTATTCGCGAACTTGGCGGCGTTGACCCGCTTACCAAAATCACCGGTGGGTTTGACCTTCTCAGTGCCATCATGAGCGCGGAGGGCATGAAGCATTTTGTCACCTATCTAAAGGCCAATCCGCCCCAGACAGAGCAACAAAAGCGGCGCATTATTGCGGCGTTTCTGGAAAAATATGCGTTGGACGATGAAGTCGAGGACGAAGTCGATATCCCGGGTTGGACCGACGACACCGTGGCCCAGTTGACGGCAAATTACGAGGATGACATCGAGCGGATCATTCGCATGGAAGGGGTGAATTTCATTGGCCCATAACACCCCGAGGTCCCGCGCGTTCATGCAGTGCGACGTGTTCAGCACCACGCCTACAGGTGGCAACGGGCTGGCGGTTGTATTGGACGGTGATGGCCTTAGCGATGATGCAATGCAGGCCTTTGCGCGGTGGACCAATCTGGCCGAGACAACGTTTGTCTGCCAGCCAAGCGACCCAAAAGCCGATTATGACATCCGCATTTTCACGCCGGCACGCGAAATGGAATTTGCGGGCCACCCTACCCTTGGCACTGCCCAGTGTTGGCGCGCTGCGGGTGGCGTGCCGAAAGCGTCGGGAACGATCATTCAAAACTGCGGCGTTGGACTTGTGGAAATTGATATCTCCGCTGACACGCCGGCATTTGTTGCGCCACCAACCAAAATCGATCCGATGCCGGCTGAAATGCTGGAACGGCTGCTGTCACAGTTCAATCTGGACGCCGCGAGGGTGCGCGGCGCTGCCGTGCTCAACAATGGTCCTGAATGGCATGTGATTGAAATGGCTGAGGCGCACGACATCCTGGCGATTGATCTGGATGCTGTCGGGCAGACTGAAAAGGTCGCGCTCGGCCTCATCGCGGCGCACCCTGACGGGCAGCCCGCCGACTTTGAGGTGCGCATGTTCGGGATGTTGTTTGGCATCAAAGAAGACCCGATCACCGGATCCCTAAACGCCGCCCTCGCCCATTGGTTTCAGGGTCAGGGCCGCGCACAGGCCCCTTATATGGTGGCCCAAGGCACAAAGATCGGGCGCGTTGGGCGCGTGCATGTTGCACCCACATCGGACGGGCAAATCAAGATCGGCGGTCATACGAATATCTTGATCGAGGGTCATGTGACCCTCTAAGACGTTTCTATGTCAAACGCCCGTTAAGGGCGATTACATGCCAAGCGCTTCTTTGTACATTTCAAGCACGGCTTCTTCTTCGGCGATGTCATCACTGTCGCGCTTGCGCAGTGCGATCACCTTGCGCATGACTTTGGTGTCATAGCCACGACCCTTGGCTTCTGCCATCACTTCTTTTTGCTGCTCGGCGAGGTCTTTCTTCTCGGCGTCCAAGCGCTCGATCCGTTCAATGAACTGGCGCAACTCGTCTGCGGTTACGCGGTAGCTTGTATCGGTAGAAGTATCAGACATATCGGGCCTCATGTGGGTTGGATCGGCCCCTTCCCTAACCGCCCCCGCGCGCCACGGCAAGCGGTTGCGTGCAACGCATAGGCACGGTACGCGATGTCGGGCAAACAGGAGACGCACATGGACCTATTGATCAGCATTGGCGCCGTCATTTCGGTGATTGGCCTTGTCGGAATTATTCTGAGCATCCTGAAAGTGCGCCGAGCAAAACGTGATGCCGCCAACGACGAAGACCTCAGGGCAAAAATTCAGGCGGTACTTCCGCTAAACCTCGGATCATTTCTGTTGTCGGTGATCGGGCTGATGTGCGTCGTGGTTGGTGTGATCCTCGCCTAAGGTCACCCGACGGCATCAAAACCACGCGCGTCTTTGATCGCCTCATCCAATAAATTCGGCACCGCCCAGATGTCACTGTCTTGCGCCCAAACACGCATGTCTTTGCGCAGGCCAATCAGCCCAGCCGTTTGCGCGGCACGCATCGGGCCACCCTTGCGGCGGGGGAAACTGATCGCGTGAACCGCGATTGCGTCTATGTCAGCGGGGCGTTGCACAGCCCCCTCATCAACGCAGGCCGCCCCTTCAACTAAAAGCGCTGCAATCAATCTGCGCTCAACATCTGAATTGCTTTGGCTCTTGGTTCTGCCACCAAACGGCCCCTTGCGAAATCCGTAAGCAACCAACGCACCGTCGATATCAGCTTCACTCTTCCCGTTTTCAACGAGGTTTTCAGCGGCCCTGCGCAGTGCATTGCGCAATCGCGCTTCTACGGCTTTGCCCATCGGCACGACAGGTCGGAAAACGCCATCAACCTTTTCGATCAGGGCGTTGTCGACTTTGCGTTCTGCCAAAAAAACATGACGCAGCGCGATGGATTGCGGATGTTCAAGGCAACGTTCGAACGCGTCTGCTTCAAACGCCAATCCCGCATCAAACGGCAGCAATGCCGCAACCTCAACGCACTCGAGCACCCGTTCAGGGGCGTTCAACGGACTATCTTTCAAACTGCTGCGCGCCTTGGCGATTGCCGCGGCGTAGGCGCGCCCGTCCTTAAAATACTTACGATTGTCGCGCGTGGGCCGCGGCCCCTGACCGCGCGCAATCAGGTCTTTGGCAAAAGCAACCGCGCCGGCCCCGAGGTCTGCTTGAACGATCCTGTCAACCAGCCCGATACGCTGGGCAATGTCAGCCTCGACCGAGATGGTGGAAATCATCATCTGCAGCGCACGTTCTGCCCCGATAAGCCGCGGAAGTCGCTGGGTGCCACCTGCGCCGGGAACAAGGCCCAATGCGACTTCTGGCAATCCAAACCGCGCATCAGGTGACGCCAGCCGATAGTGCGCCGCCAGCAAAAGCTCCGCCCCGCCGCCCAGCGCCTGCCCATGAAACGCGGCGACGACAGGTTTGGAACAATTTTCAACGTGGTCACATAACTGCGTCAATGACGGCGCACTCGCGGGTTTGGAAAACTCCCGAATATCAGCGCCCGCTGAAAACATGCGCCCCGCGGCCATCAATACGGCCGCTTTGATGTCGGGGTTTTTGTCAATACGGCTGAAGACTTCCCAAAGTCCTGCACGCAAAGGCGCAGACAGCGCATTCACAGGGGCTGCGTCCAGTGTGACAACGGCAATGCCGTCTAAAGCTCGAAACCGCACCAAACGTGCCATGCCACTCCCTTATCCAGCCGACCAAGAACCAACGGGCCAGCTATGGTTAATAGAATGGCGGGCCGAGAGAAAAAGGGAAAGCCCCCAATCGCATCAATCTCGTGCTGTGGGGGCCGAATTGTTCTGCGACTGGGCTAGACCTGCGCTGCGACACACATTAAATCAGGGTATGGATATTCGCCAACTCACCCCCGACTACGCCGTTTCCCCTCAGATTGACCCGCAGGACCTCGCCGCGATCGCTGCACTTGGGTTTACGACGATTATCAACAACCGCCCTTGTTCAGAAATTCCGCCGTCCCATCAGGCGGAGGCGATGAAAGCGGCTGCGACGGCTGCTGGGCTTGAGTTTGTCGTCCTGCCGGTGACGCACGCGACGCTGTCGCTCGATTTGGCGGCGCAACAACACGACGCCTGCGCACAGGCGAGCGGACCTGTCTTGGCCTATTGTGCATCTGGAACCCGCAGCACGATCGTTTGGGCGATGACCCAAGCTGGTAAGCGCGACACCGATGAGATTGTGCAAACAGCAGCGCAAAATGGATACGATCTGTCGATGATGCGCGCCCAGCTCAACGCCCTCGCAGGCAGCTAAACAGACTAGCTATCAACCAAATCAGGCGCAGTCGGGCTTGGTTGCGCGTCTTGTTCTGCAAGCTTCTGGACCGGCGTGAGCATTGGCGGGACGTCTTGCATGTCCACTTGGGCGACCTCGACGCGCACCGCGCGTTTGCCTGCTACCTGCCCCAAACGCGCAGTTGCAATCTTTTCACCCCCCGGCCCTGTAAGCGTAACAGACCCGACCGTTGTCCCTGCCAATTGCAGCACTTGCCCCACTTCGAATTCTTCGATCTTGCCGATCGGCAGGGTCATTTTGGTCAGGACTGCATCAAGATCAGCGGGCGCGTCATCCAACGCGTCGCGTAGGTTTTTTGACCAATCGCTTGTGTTCGCGACCGGCTGCAGAACAGCAGCCTCCTTTGGTCGCAATGCGATCAGCATCTCGCCTTGTGCTTCGCCCCCGCCCATTTGGGCCGTCACCCGCCAAACGCGATAGCTGCCCTGCATCATGACCAACCCAGCTGTGCGCAGATTTTCGATTGGGCCGATGTCATAACTTGCCAAGTTGAGATCTGGCGCACCGAAATTTACCTCGCCCAATTCAGCAAGCAGGTTTACTGCAAATGGAACTGACATTACCGCATCCGTGCGCGTGACGGGGCGCTGCGTTTCCGCCAACGGCAGCAGGCTGCCCATTGTTTGCATTTCAATCAAAGCGGATCGCAAGGGTTGATCCATCAAAAACAACCCACACAGGCCAGCGGCATCCCCCGTGCGCAAACCCAACACGACCCAACCTTCTGGCCCATCTTCAATAAGGTTTTCCGCATCCATAACCTCCTCAGAAATCCCGAGTACAGAGGCCGACAAGCCCACGGATTTGTCCGCAGCACGCCCCAACGCACGGCGCATTTGGCGCGTTGGCGATGTCGCGTTTTCAGCGGGCTCAACCGCTGCCTTTTGCGCCTGCCCGAGTTTATGGGCGAGGATTGGATTTACCGCGTCCATCAGGGCTGTCGTATTTCATAATTCATAGCGCTTTGTAACGGCTATGTGGTTACCAACACCCTAACAACACGGGGAAATTTCACTATTGCGCGGCCAAGGCTTGTGTTTGTGGCAACGTCACACGAAACGCAGCACCGCCCTGTCCGGGAAGGTACGTCACGTCCCCACCAAGCGCGCCCATGATCTGACGGCAAATCGCAAGACCAAGACCCGCGCCTCCCGCTTTCCCTTCATCTTCAAGCCGCGAGAATTTCTCGAAAATCATGGATTGGCTTTCGCTGGGAATACCTGACCCGTTGTCGCAAAAATCGACAACGGTTTTTCCGTCAAGGTCACGCACAATGATCCGCAATTGCGGCGCTTTTGATGTACAGTATTTGGCTGCATTGCTGATCAAGTTAATGAAGACCTGTGCCAGCCGGTCAAGATCCGTCTGAACGATGACCGCTTCGTTGGCTGGCCTCCGTATAATCTCAAGCGTTCCCGTGCCCGCGCCAGATGCAATCACGGCGCGGTCCAGCACGTCGGCCAAACTGCCTTGCCCCATATTCAGCTGCACCTGACCGCTTTCCAGCACACCAAGGTCCAGCAAATCATCCAACAGGCGCGTCAAGCGATTGGATTCTTCATGGATAATTCCGGCAAAGCGTTTGCGCGCATCGTCTTCAACTTCGCTGTCACGCAGAATATCCGAAAAAGAGCGGATCGACGTCATAGGCGTGCGCAATTCGTGGCTGATCTGGCTTAGGAACGCATCTTTCTGGATCGACAGCGCCGTCAGCTTTTCGTTGGCTTCAAGAAGAGCGCGCGCGGTGCGCTCTTGTTCGGCGCTCTTGGCCTCCAGTTCGTTGGAATATTCTTTGATTTGCGCCGTTTCATCCGCCACAGCGATAAGGTCTTCCACCGACACCATCGTCCCTTCGGTCAGCTGACCGATCATCGCATGTGCCGTGGCCGCGCCCACCGAGCCGGACAACTCACGTTCCAGTCGGCCAATAAAATCGGGCGTCACGTCCGGTAAGAACCCCACCTTCCCTTGCGACTTTGCCTCAGCGCGAAATGTTGCCTGCGCCACGGAGCCACCAAGAATACGCTGCGCCATAACCAACAGATCTTCAGCTTGGGCCGCCGATTGCGACCACGTGCGCGCACCACTGGAATAATCGAACACATTCACAAACTGCGCGCCCTGCAAGCGTTCCAGCGGGTTCGGGAATGTCAGGATTGAGACCACCATGAAGGCTGTGGTGTTCAGAAACATCGACCAGAACAGCGCGTGCACAAATGGATCCATTCCCGTGATCCCGAACAGTGCCTGTGGGCGCAGCCAGCTGATCCCGTAGGGTCCGTTTTCGAACACGGCTTGGGAAATCGCGCCGTCGATACCAAAGCTTGGCAGAAAGTTCGTCCAAGCCCAGACCGTGAATCCAACAAAGAGCCCCGCGCCTGCGCCCCACCTGTTCGCGCCGCGCCAGAACACACCGCCAATCATCGCCGGAAGCACCTGCACAATGCCCATGAAGGACACAAGCCCAATGACCGCGAGGGCCGTACCGCCCCCTGACAAGCGAAAATAGATATATCCAAACGCCAAAATCAAGCCGATGGAAATCCGCCGTGAGGTCACAACCACACGCCGCACATCACCAGACACTACCGCACCGGGTGTCCGCGCGTTCAACCAGCCGGGCACAATGATGTGGTTAGACACCATCGTGGCCAAGGCCAAGGTCGCCACAATCACCATTGATGTCGCCGACGAAAACCCGCCCAGAAACGATAAGATCGCAAGGCCTTGCCGCCCTTCACTGAGGGGGAGTGTTACCACGAACAAATCAGGGTTCGCCCCTTCCGGCATCAGATCAAGCCCGACGACCGCGATTGGGACAACGAACAGGCTCATCAACAACAAGTACGCCGGAAACGCCCAGCTTGCGGTTCCCAACGCGCGTTCATCAGAGTTTTCCACCACCAAAACCTGAAACATCCGTGGTAGACATAAGAATGCGCCAGCCGAGACGAAAATCAGGCCAATCCAGCGCCCCGAAATAGGCTGCCATTGCGATTGTGCCGAGGCGTCGATCAGGTCCAGCGTGGGCCCGACGCCGCCCGCGATGCCCCAGACCACGAAAATTCCAACAGCCAAAAGCGCGAAAAGCTTCACCACAGCTTCTACCGCGATGGCCAAAACGATTCCGTGGTGGCGTTCATGGGCGTCAAGATTTCGCGTGCCGAAAACCACCGTGAACACCGCCAACCCAACGGCAACCCACATCGCAGCGCGGTTCAGGTCACGCGGCAACCATGCCTCACCGCTGCTGGCGGC
>JAHBAO020000345.1 GCA_018500065.2 Octadecabacter sp.
CAAACAGTGGCGTCTTCATCCCAATGGGGATGCGTACAGCAGGTATTCGCCCACAAACCCGGTGTGTGATATTTCGACAAAGCGCGGCGTTGGATCAAGACCGACGTTCCATCCATCACAAAAACAGACACAGCTTTGTGCCGGATGCCTTTCTGATGGGCCTCCAGCTTTTCCACCGGAGTTAGAACCCCGTTTACCCATGCGGGAATCATTGTCATTTTTCGTTCGTCCGCGGGGGTATTGCTAGAATCTGCTTCAAAAGAGCCGCCTTTTTGGTTTTCTAGGACTATATGCTTCATATTTACTTCATATGCACGCCGCGTTCTGCACTGGATAAACGATAGATTGGGCGTGGCATGTTATCGCATAACACCGAAAAACAGCTTATTCTTCTGGACGGTACTGGCGAAAGGGTTAGTTTCCCTTTCGCAGCGGAAGGTACCGCTTTCAATTGACGCTAGGGAGACTCCTATGTCCAAGTTTATTCTCGCCGCGGCTGCGGCACTACTTTCAACACCAGTATTTGCAGACGGCCATGCTGCGACAGGTGATGCCGAAGCTGGTGAACAGCAATTCAACCGCCAATGTGTCGCGTGTCACGTCGTGGCCGATGCAGACGGCGAAGTTCTGGCCGGACGCAATGCACGTACTGGCCCCAACCTTTATGCAATTGCAGGACGTCAGCTCGGTACTGTTGACGGGTTTCGTTATGGAGATGCAATCGTAGAATTGGGTGAAGGGGGTACTACCTGGACCGAAGAGGCCTTCGTTGGATACGTTCAGGATCCAACATCATGGCTGCGTGAAACGCTCGAGAACGACCGCGCACGGGGCAAAATGGCCTACCGCGTCCGCAATGAGCAAGACGCGCTGGACATGTTTGCGTTCCTCGCGACATTCGGAGCATCCGAGTAAGCGTTACAAGAACGCGCAATATAAATTTATAGTAATTGGGCTGCGCTCCGCGTGGCCCTTTTTATTTCAGCAATCAGCAATTGGTCACATTCGTGTCAGAGCGATTGTGCGAACACAGCGCATAGGTCACAACTCTCCTCGAATGCTTGAGAGGGTCTATGCTGGACGCGACTGCCCGTAAATTGATCGATCCACCGTTGAATGCGCTTGGTAAGACGCTGGCGGCGCGTGGCGTGACTGCGGATGCTGTCACATTGGCGGGTCTCACTCTTGGTATTTTTGCGGCTTTTTTGATTGGAGTTGGCCTGCCGTTGCTTGCACTTGTGCCCCTCCTCGCATCGCGAATTGCGGACGGGTTGGACGGAGCCGTCGCACGTGCATCAAAGACCACGGATTTCGGTGGTTACCTCGATATTGCCTGTGACTTTCTGTTTTACGGCGCCATTCCATTTGCTTTCGTCCTGTTGGACCCATCAGGAAACGCGATCGCCGGCGCATTCTTGTTGATGAGCTTCTACTTCAATGGAACCAGCTTTCTGGGCTACGCGATCCTTGCTGAAAAGCGCGGGCTTGAAACGTCTGCACAAGGAATAAAATCTCTCTATTTCTCCAATGGGCTTTTGGAAGGTACGGAAACCATTGTGTTCTTCGTCCTGCTTTGCCTGTTCCCGACGTCTTTCGCGGTACTCGCTTGGGTTTTCGGGGTGCTATGCTTTGCCACCGCGACGCTCAGACTTTTCGCCGCTCGGCGCGTTTTTACAATGAAGGAAGACTCATGAAACATCTCGCTTTGGTCACTGCGCTCGTGGCCCCTACATTTGCATTTGCCAACCCTGATCCTACCGATTGGGATGCCGTGACTTCAGAAGCCAATGGCCAAACTGTCTATTGGAACGCGTGGGGTGGATCGACCACAACAAACGACTTCATCGCATGGGTCGGTGACCGTGTGATGGAAGACTACGGCGTAACGCTTGAGCATGTGAAACTTACGGACACAGCAGATGCGGTGACCCGCGTGTTGAGCGAGAAACAGGCTGGCGAAGACGACGATGGTGCGATCGATATGATCTGGATCAACGGGTCCAACTTTGCTGCCATGAAAGACGCCGAATTGCTGTTTGGGCCCTACGCGGAGCAGCTTCCGAATTGGACGGTGGTAGATAGCGAAGGCAAGACCGTGCAAACCGACTTTACGGTTCCAGTTGAAGGATACGAATCTCCTTGGGCAATGGCGCAGGTCGTGTTCATGTACGATACGGCCGACATGGAACCACAGTCAGACATGGCCGCAATTCTTGAATGGTCCAACGCCAACCCCGGCCGTTTCACTTACCCCCAGCCACCTGACTTCCTCGGTACAACGTTCTTGAAACAGGCGCTCGTTGATCTTCTTGATGACCCGTCTGTTTTGCAAACTGCAGCAACAGACGAAAACTACGCTGAAGTGACTGCGCCACTCTGGGATTTTCTCGATGCGCTGACCCCGACATTGTGGCGTGAAGGCCGCGCGTATCCGGCAACCGGCCCTGCGCAATTGCAGCTGATCGCCGATGGTGAAGTCGACCTTGCGATTTCATTCAGCCCCGGTGAGGCGACGGCAGCCATCGCCAACAACCAACTGCCCGACACTGTGCGCACCTTCGTTCTTGAAGATGGGACAATCGGCAATGCGTCGTTCGTTGCGATTCCTTATAACTC
>JAHBAO020000104.1 GCA_018500065.2 Octadecabacter sp.
GCGGCTGTCAGAACAACCCAGTCAACAGTTACAGCGCCGTCTTCGTCGTTGCGGAAGTTTTTGATAAAGTTAAGCATGTGTAGTCTCCAGAAATTTAGATGTGTGTGTGCCGAATGGCGAATTAGTAAGTCGCGATGGTCTGTGCGGACAGCTGGGAAGAGATCTTGTCGCCCAGAGCAGTTGTACCGTTGCCTACAGATGTGAGAACGGCGATGCCGAGGCCCACGATAGCGGCTGTCAGAACAACCCAGTCAACAGTCACAGCACCGTCTTCGTCGTTGCGGAAGTTTTTGATAAAGTTAAGCATTGTAGTCCCTCCTCAGGGTTTTTCTCAGTTTCAGTATCTAGCCGGAGGTTCGTTGCACCGTCTTGTTGTTGGTGCGTTTCCGTCTTGGATGAGGAGTTTTTGCACTTTGAATGGGGCAGGAATTGGACAGCATTCGTGCAATTTTGCATCCTATTAACTTTTTGGCGAAATGGGGTTCAAGTGTATGAATTAAAACACTTAAAAGTATATGATTGGTCAATTTTTCAGTTTGATCGTTGCGAATTCGTGTCTAGTGTTGGGTCATCAAAATGGATTGTTCACGAAATGGTAGATTAGTGCTGCACATTTGGGTTAAGTGTTGTGTATAAAAAGAAGCAGGCGGAGACCGCGCAAATGCGGCGCAGCATTATAAAGTCAGTTTTGATCAGCCTTTGTGGGGCGATAACCGCCACATCGGTGATGGCGGAAAGTCATCGTTTGCAAAACGATTTCACCTTTCGGCGTGTCGGCGTGCCACAGGCAGGCGCCACAAACCGCATAACTGTACAGGTTGCGCCAAGTGCGCCCTCTGGTCCATCCGCGCCTGCTCCCGCCGGAGCAGCGATAGCAACACCCAGAACACCCAGCCAATCCGCGATTGCAGGCTTGGCGCCCGCACCAAGTGGGACGGATTGGTATTGGGATGCGATTTCCCCCTCTTTGGACGATGCGAGCAGCCTCAGCCTAGAAGCGGCGGTTGCCGCATTGCGCACAGCCCCAAGCGGCGAGGCCATTCCGGCGCCCCGCTTGCAGGGTATGACGGAACTTGCAGACCGCTACGGCGTCGAAATCCTTACGGCGACGATTGGCACAGACGTTTCGCCTGCATTGGTCCTGGCGGTCATTTCGGTTGAAAGCGCTGGGCGCTCGGACGCGGTGAGCGGGGCAGGGGCGCAAGGGTTGATGCAATTGATGCCGCCGACCGCCGCGCGCTTTGGCGTCACGGATGCGTTTGACGTGCGTGACAATATTAAGGGTGGTACTGCTTATCTTGATTGGTTGCTGAATGAATTCGACAATGGCGTGATTTTCGCATTGGCAGGATATAATGCCGGTGAAGGTGCCGTGCGCAACAATAACGGCATCCCCCCATATCCGGAAACGCGGGCCTATGTGCCCAAAGTACTGGCAGCGTGGGAAGTGGCACGGGGCTTATGCATTACGCCGCCCGAACTGGTCACGGATGGATGCGTCTTTACCGTGAACAGGGATTAAGATGTCCACCAAACCACTCGTCTTGGATGCCGATGGTACCCTATTGCGTACCGATATGCTTCTTGAAGGTATCTGGAAGGGGCTTGGCACCGATCCGGCCGCAACGTTAAAAACGTTCGCTTTGGTTGGTGATCGCGCCGCATTTAAAGCCGAAATCGCACGGATTGCACCCTTGCGCGTCGATTTGTTGCCGGTGAATGGCGACATCGCAGCAATGGCAGTCGAGGCTAAAGACGCAGGACGCGAAGTCTCGATTGCGTCCGCGTCTGATATCTCGCTGGTGCAACCTTTGGCGGATCACTACGGTATTGAGCGTGTTTTTGCGTCAGAGAATGGCGTGAACCTTAAAGGGACGGCCAAGGCCGACGCCCTTGTCGCCGCCTACGGTGAAAAGGGGTTCGATTACGCGGGAAATGATAAGAGTGATCGCAAAATCTGGGACCACAGCGACAGCGCGATTGTTGTTGGCAAAGCAGGGGGCGGGGCCAACGGGCTTTTGAACGTCACCAAGGTTAATGGTGGCTGGTCGCCGCGCGCGGTCCTGAAATCCATGCGCCCACATCAATGGGTTAAAAACGTTCTGCTGTTTTTGCCGATGATTGCGGCGCATGCCTTCTTCTTGGACACCTTCTTGGCGGTGTGTCTTGGCATCGTCAGCTTCTCTGCTGCGGCGTCTTGCATATATATCGTTAACGATCTGCTCGATATCGAAGCGGACCGGTTGCACGCTAAAAAATGCAAACGCCCATTTGCGGCCGGTACGGTGCCGATCCCGATTGGCATGCTGACCTGCGCGGCCCTCGGGCTGATCGCGCTTGGTGTTGCAGCGATGCTGTCTGCGCACATGTTCGGGGTCGTCGCCTTCTATATGGGGCTTTCCTTGGCCTATTCATTGCGCCTGAAACGCATGCGCTGGATCGACATCATGGTGCTGGCGTCGCTTTATACGTTGCGTGTGGTCGCGGGGGCTGCGGCCAGCGGCGTTAACGCTTCGGTATTCATGTTGATCTTCATCTTCCCGATCTTCGTCTCACTCGGCTGCGTCAAACGGATGACAGAGCTTGCCTTGGCGAAAGACGAAA
>JAHBAO020000151.1 GCA_018500065.2 Octadecabacter sp.
AGATGTGTATAAGAGACAGTTGTTAGGCAGCCCGCCAAACCAATCAATTGCAGACAGGATATTCCATGAGCGAAGTAAAATCAGGCGACACGGTTGCCATCCACTACACTGGCACACTGACAGATGGCACGACGTTTGATTCCAGCGATGGCCGTGACCCGTTGGAATTTGTGGTCGGCTCTGGCCAGATCATTCCGGGACTCGACAAGGCGATGCCTGGCATGAAAGTGGGCGACAAGAAAGTTGTCGAAATCCCGTGCGATGAAGCCTACGGCGCGATCAATCCGGAAAACCGCCAGTCCATCCCGCGTGAACAGATCCCTGCGGATATTCCGTTGGAAATGGGCCTGACGTTGCAGATGCAATCCCCCGACGGGCAGCACGTGATGCCTGTTACCGTTGTTGAGCTGAACGAGACAGAGGTCACACTGGACGCGAACCACATGCTTGCGGGGAAGGATTTGACCTTCGCAGTTGAGATGGTTTCGATCAAAGGCGCATAAAAGTACGCCAACGATTTAAGCAGCTGGGCCGCCTTTTAAGAGGGGCGGCCTAGTCTGACGGATCGTTCGTCAACTTCGACAAATCCGTTGCCGCACTACGAAGCGCGTCAAGAAATTCGAGTGCTTTTTCGGGATCAAAGCGCTGTGTCGGAGCATGGAACGAAACCGTGGCCATAAGGCGATTGTTCGGGTCGCGAATAGCAACGGCCAGCGCGATCATGTCCTGCATGAATTCTTCACGATCAAGCGCGTAACCTTGCTCTTGAACTTTCTCGACCTCGGCGAGAAGCTTTTCGGGATCAGTTATAGAATTCGGAGTCCGCTTTTCGAGAGTTGCGGAGCCGACATAGCCGTGCAACTGGCGTTGATCGAGTGCGCTCAGGTACATTTTACCGCTGGCCGTGCAATGAAACGGAACGCGGGTCCCTTGGGGCAGCTGGATGCGCAGCGGCCATTCTGTTTCAACCCGTTCAAGGTAGATCATCGCGTCGCGATCGGGGATGGCGATGTTGCAGGTCTCGCCGATTTCAACGCTGAGCTTACGCAAGATCGTCTGACGGGCCGCACGAATTCTCAGAGATGAAAGCACGCCGGCAGAAAGCGAACGAAGCCGCGCCCCTGGGGCATAGCTTCGTCCATCAATGTCGCGTTGAAGAAAGCCTTCTTCTTCGAGCGTGGCAAACAAACGGTGAATGGTCGGCTTTGGCAGGCCAAGATGTTTGTTCGCGGTGGTCGGGGTTATCGGCAAACCTGCACGAGCGACTTCCTCAATCACGGCGAGCAAGCGCAGGCTCGTTGGAATCGAAGTTGCGTCGTGTGTATTCATGAATCAGGTGCTCCGCCAAACAAACTGCTTAGGCCTTCGTACACAAGGCCATCGGGCAACAAAGTTTTAGACAGTTCTGGCACAAGCGCAACCGCGATCCAGACGATCATCAGCGCAACAAGGTACATTGTCGAATACCGGAGCAGTCGGAAATAGGGCACGCCGGTCACGCCAGACGCAACATAAAGGTTAAGCCCGTAAGGGGGCGTAATGAACCCGATGGAAGCACCGACAAGGAAGACGACAGCAAACTGGATCGGGTCTACGCCGACACTGGCGGCAATCGGGGCCAAGATCGGTGCAAGGATGATGGTGACGGGCAGGGATTCAAGAACCATACCTGCGACAAACACAATCGCCATCGCCGTGAACAGCACGGGGTAGTAGCCGCCCATTGAGATCAGGAAATTCTCGATAAACTCTTTCGCGCCAAGCGAGCTGAGGTTCTGTTGCATCACCACTGAAATCGCGATGAGAGGCGCGAGGATACCCGTGATCTGCGCCGAGCGCATGGTGATTGAAGGAAGTTCGCGTGGGCCAAATCCGCGTACGACGACCATCTCTTTGAAGCCACGCTCGTTGATGTCGCGTTCTTCGTCGATGTTCATCATTTTATAGATCGGCAGGCAGATAAAGCCGACGATCACACAAAAGCCAACGGTTACGCCAGCTGCTTCGGTCGGGGAGAATTTGCCCGTGTAGATGCCCCAAAGAACAAGGCCAATGGCGAAGAAACCCAGCCAGCCACCTAATGCAGTTTTGAGAACGCGGATTGGGTCTAGCTTGATCAGGTAACCCCAGCCGTTGATCGTAGACACGATGAACGCCGTCAGGATCATTGCAAACACCATCAACGCGCCGGGTACGATACCCGCGATGAACAGGTCATTGATCGACAGGTTCATGATGAAACCGTAAACGATAAAGATAATTGAGGGCGGAATGATGATACCAACCGTACCACCCGCCGCCGCAGTCGCTGCGGAAAAGCGCGGGTCATAGCCACCTTTGACCATCTCAGGGTGCAACATTGAACCAATCGTGGCAGTGGTCGCCGAGTTGGAACCCGAAATTGCAGCAAACAGGCCAGATGCGCCGATCGCCGCCATTGCGAGGCCGCCGCGCAACCAGCCAAGGCAGGCATAGGCAAAGTCCGATAGCCGTCGCGCGATACCAGCACGATTGATCAGGTCACCTGTTAAGATAAACAGGGGCATCGCTAGCAATGCAAAACCGTCTGTGAACACGTCTGACAGCGCCGTGCCGATGTTCACCAGTGGCTGCCCCAATGCGAGGGACGTGCCAAGCACCCAATACGCGATGACCAAGAAGACAGGCACACCAAGCATGAACAGGATGGTGACGCCGATTGAGATGAGGGTGACGAGGGTTCCGATTTCCATCTTATTGCCCCCCGAGCACGGTTTGCTGGATCATTGGTTGGCCCGTTCGGTAGTTTTTAATGTCTTCAAACAGGTTCTCGAATACGCGGCCTGACAGGAGAACAAAGGCAATCGGCAATGTCGCCATAAACCACCACACGAACACGTTGTCCGTTCCGGTTACGATCATAAAGTTGTTGCCCGCGTTGGCCATAACACCTGTCGCGGTGACGATAACCAGCCAGCAGATACCGAACCAAAGAAAGGCGTCCATCATCAATAGGCACATCTGTGGCAGGCGGCTCATCTTGGTGCGAAATTCCGAGAATGAAAGGTGTGTGCGCAGCCGAACGTTATAGCTGCATCCTGTCCATGTCATGATCAGGAACAGATAGCCGGGGATTGTTGTCGACCACGGGAATTGCTCTGAAAACACAAAACGACGGATGACTTCGACAAAGATGATCGCACCGATCGCCAGATAGGACGTCACCATCAAGGTGGATTCCAGGTTGCGTTCGATCCAAGGAACCTTGCGATAGATGAGAGCCATAATGAATCCACCGAGCATTGTCGTGATGAAACCCCAAAGCCAAACAGCATCTGAGCGCATCACGGAACGCAGCTTGAAGAAATCAGGCTCTGTGCCGGTCAAAACGTCCCAGAAAATTCTGCCAAGTTCAGCATAGATAATGCCTGTTCCGGTGATCCACTCGATCATAGTTTTCCCCTCCCAAGGATGATGCCCGCCTCGTGACACCAACTATGCGCCGCAATGTAATGCGGCGTCTATGTTCCTGTTGTTACCCAAAAGGGGCGAAAGGCTGATGCCCTCCGCCCCAAAGGTGGTTGATATGTGAGGCCGCTTACGCGGAGCGCCACCAGCGACGTGGCTCGACATTCTCAGCGAGCGTGTGCGTGTTTGTGCGTACGGAGTCGTAAATTTCCTGATACGTGTCACGACCACCGGCCCAGCCGTTGATCCGCTCGCGCCATTGTTCCCAAGCCGCAGGCTGGAATTCAGGCGAACACATTTCTTCAGCTTCACGGCGTGCTTCGTCGCTAAAGATCGCAACCTTAACGTCGTTTTCAGCAAAGATCGTACCCGGTGCTGGTGGATCAGTGAAACCAACCGTGTTGACCAGTGCCGCTTCGTTGGCATGCTGCACGAACACCTGCGCGAGGTAGGCAGATTCCATGATAGCGTCCTGAAGGTGCGCTTCCATTGCATCAAACACAGACGCGTTCATGCCTGTGTGCTCTGTGCCGCAGAAGAAGCCCATGTCGACGGACTGGGTCACAGCAGGGGACATGTTTGCATAAGCAACCGCAGACGCCCATGTTTCCGCACCATCAATCAGACCTGTGCGCAGCGCATCAAGCGTTTCTTCCCAAGCAACTGGAACAGGGTTCAGATCCATCAGTTCCATCGCGATGCGACCAAGCTGCGTACCTGTAACACGGTTCTTAGTGCCGGCCAGTTCAGTCACGGATGTGACAAGTGGCTTGTCAGCAAAGCTGTTGCCCAGCTGAATGCCGCGCAATTCACAGTGGCTGAACAGGAACTTCAGGCCGTGGCGTTCCTCGAGCGGGTTGCGCAGCAGGTCCATAGATTCTGGTGAATACAAGAAGTGGTACTGGTCGGCCCGGTTACGGAACATATACGCGTAATCGAGCACGTTCAGATAAGGTGTGGACCCGGCAGAGTTCTGCGTGGACGCAGAATACATGTCGATCACACCAAGCTGGGCTTTTTCAGCACAAGACAGCTGGCCACAGATTTGGTTGTCACCAATGAATTCAACGCGAATTTCGCCTTCAGTGCGCTCTTCAAGATCGCGGGCAAATGTCAGAACTCCAGCGCGTTCGATCAAAAGGTTCTGTGGGTTAAAGCCCGCAGCGCCAAGCGTCAGCGTGTGTTTTGGTTCGTTGGCGAAACGTTTATCGTATTCTGATTCGGCAGCCTTCGCGATGTTTGGCAGCGTGGCAGCCCCCGTCATCGCAGCAACGCCCATCACAACGGATGAGATGCCATAACGACCTGTTAACTTGAACAAATCGCGGCGTGAAATAGCGCTAAGCGCCTTCGATACTTTCATTTATATTCCTCCCTTACGCAAGATTGATACTTGCAGTCTCAATAATGGGACTCAATATTGACTCAACGCAAGGATTTTCTGTAACTCTGCAGAAAGCGAGAACCAAAGGAGGCCGGCGATGGCTCAGCTCAGCGCGGATTATATTATTGTTGGCGCGGGGTCCGCTGGATGCGTGCTGGCCAATCGCCTAAGCGAAAATCCGGCTAATTCCGTTATTTTGCTAGAAGCCGGCGGCCGAGATTGGAACCCTTGGATTCACATTCCGGTTGGTTACTTCAAAACGATCCACAATCCCAAGGTTGACTGGTGTTACAAGACGGAACCGGACGCTGGCCTGAACGGACGATCTATTGAATGGCCGCGTGGTAAGGTGCTTGGGGGGTCCTCATCCCTCAATGGGCTTTTGTATGTGCGCGGACAGCAGCAAGATTACGATCGTTGGCGGCAGATGGGCAACAAAGGCTGGGGGTGGGACGATGTCTTGCCCTTGTTCAAGCGGGCCGAAAACAACGAACGCGGTGCAGATGAATATCACGGCAATGACGGACCGTTGTCCGTTGCCAATATGCGTATTCAACGCCCGATCACTGATGCGTGGGTCGCGGCGGCGCAGGCTGCTGGTTATAAATTCAACCCTGATTACAACGGTGTGGACCAAGAGGGCGTCGGGTACTTTCAGCTGACGTCCAAGAACGGTCGCCGCTGTAGTACCGCGGTGGCCTATCTTAATCCGGCGCGTCGCCGCCCCAATCTTCGCATCATCACCCATGCCCGCGCCAACCGGATCAATCTTGAAGGCACGCGCGCGACGAGTGTTACGTATGCGGACCGAAGCGGCGCTGAACATACGGTCATTGCTGGACGCGAGATTGTACTTTCTGGCGGGTCCATCAACTCGCCCCAGTTGCTGATGTTGTCTGGAATTGGCGAAGCGGCGCAGTTGAAAGAGCAGGGCATCGACGTAAAAGCGGACCTGCACGGTGTTGGCAAAAACCTGCAAGACCATCTTCAAGCACGACTGGTTTACAAATGTAATGAACCGACGTTGAACGATGAAGTCCGTAGCCTGTTTGGTCAGGCCAAAATCGGGCTGCGCTATATCACGTCACGGTCCGGTCCGATGACGATGGCCGCGAGCCTTGCAACAGGGTTCTTGAAAACCCGTGACGAAGTTGAAACGCCCGACATCCAGTTTCACGTACAACCGCTGTCTGCTGAGAACCCGGGCAAAGGCGCTGACCATTTCTCGGCGTTTACCATGTCGGTGTGCCAGCTGCGACCGGAGTCAAAAGGCGAGATCAGAATTACATCGGCTGATCCGAGTGATTACCCCAAGATATTGCCGAATTATCTGTCAACGAAGGCTGATTGCGACACGGTCGTCGCGGGTGTCAATATTGCCCGTACCATCGCGCGGCATGCGCCGCTCGCCTCGAAAATATCGCAAGAGTTCCGCCCCCATGCGGACCTTGATATGAATGACTACGACGCAACTTTGGATTGGGCCCGCAACAACACGGCCTCAATTTACCACCCCACAGGAACCTGCAAGATGGGCGCTGACCCGTCTGCCGTTGTGGATGACCGTTTGCGGGTGCATGGGGTTGCGGGGCTGCGTGTTGCGGATTGTTCGATCATGCCTGAAATCGTGTCTGGGAACACCAATGCGCCCGCGATTATGATCGGTGAAAAGGCGTCTGATCTGATTTTGGAAGACGCAACGCGGACGTTCTGATCGGGTCAGCGATGTGCTGGCAGACTATCGGTCTTAGCCTGCGCAATGCTCGTGACGCCTGTTTGGGCCATCGCGGACGATAGTTCTTCTGTTAAGATGTCCCACATCCGGTTCAGGCCCGCCTCCCCGCCGGCGGCAATGGCAAATTGCAGGACACGGCCAAAGAACGTGAAATCAGCCCCGAGTGACAGGGCCTTTAGCGCGTCTTCGCCTGAGCGCAGTCCAGAGTCGAAAAACAATGGAAAGTCAGCGCCGAGCGCCGATCTGATCTGCGGCAACACAGCAATCGGGCAGGGCGCGCTTTGAAGCTGGCGCGACCCGTGGCTGGATACTTGAATGGCGTCTATGCCTGCGTCTTTCAGCGTCACGGCGTCGTCAACGTCCAGAACGCCTTTGATCACCAAATTTCCTGGCCACGCATCGCGCAGCCGGTTAAGCGTGTCCCAATCGGCGCGCGCGCGGCTTTCGGTGCGATCAAAGTCGTATCCCGGCATCGTAAAGTTCGCCATCTGGGGTTTGCCAGCCGCCAGCGAGGTCAGGGACCAGCGCGGGTGCAAGGCAAAGTCGATGAATTGGCGTGGGCCGATACGGAACGGCATTTTGAAACCGTGACGTATTTCGCGTGGGCGGCGTCCGACCTCGGGCACATCCACAGTCAACACCAGCGTTTTATAGCCAGCCTTTTTCGCGCGCTCGACCAGTTTGAACGAGCCTTCGCCATCGCCGCTGAAGTAAAGCTGAAACCACGCGTTGCCTTCTGAGACATCAAAGATTTCTTCAAGTGGGGTAGACCCGACCGTCGATACGCCGTGCGGAATAGAATGGCGCGCAGCAAGTCGCGCGAGCATCAGATCAGCGCCCGGCCCACTGAGGTTACACATGCCCATCGGTGCAATCCCGAAGGGCCTGTCTGCGGTTGTTCCGAAAATTTGCGTCGACATATCGCGCCCGTCGACATTGCGCAGAATACGTGGGCGCAACGTGATGGCATCAAGGGCCGCGCGATGCCGTACGGCGCCTGTTTCGTTCCCAGCCGCACCGTCGATATAGTCGAATATCATCCACGGCAGGCGGCGTTTTGCCAGCCGCCGCGCATCTTCGGCAGAGTGAATATGCGCGGCGCCTGAGAACATTTTAGGACGCGACCGCTTGCATGAAGCGGTGCTTGATAACCACAGGGTCCATCGTGATGACAGGCAGCTTGATGTTGCCGCTGTCACATTTGCACACGATGATGGTCATCTGGTCGCTGTCGATGGCCGCTTGCAGCACGGGGCCAAGGTCTTTGTCCTGAACCTCAACCACGTTTTCGCAACCACAGGCCGTAGCCACGGCTGTCAGCGATGTTTTCCGGCCCGCATAGGTCGGCTGATCGCCGGTGGACCCATAAGACCCGTTGTCGATGATAAGCAGCGTGTAGTTCCCCGTCGCGTTATTGGCGATGGTGGGCAAGGTGCCGAGGTTCGTGAGGACCGACCCGTCGCCGTCAATGGAGATGACAGGCTTGTCTTGTGCCAACGCCAGACCAAAACCGATAGAGGAGCTGAGACCCATCGTGCCGAGCATGTAAAAGTTCGTCGGCTGATCGTCGATCATATGCAGCTCTTGGCTGGGCAGACCGATGTTACAAACGACAAGGTGATCCCGAATGATCGGGGCGATTTCTTTAAGAATTTCTGAACGTATCATTGGTCGCCGTAACCTCCCCAGAAGTTGGCGTCCGTCAGGATCGCCACAGGTTTGTTGCACATGAAGGTGTACTTCAGGATGTTATCGAATTCCTCGATGTCTTTCTGCCAGTGGAAATGATACGTTGGGATGTTCATCTGGTTCAGAAGCGCTTTGGTGTGGACGGCCATTTCGACCTGACACGCAACGGGTTCACGCAACTCACCGCGATAAGAGATGATCATCGGAAGCGGCATGCGGTAGTACTGCGTCAGCGTTGCAAGGGTGTTGATTGTCACCCCGATGGCCGTGTTCTGCATGATAATGGCAGAACGTCTGCCCCCCATGAAAGCACCGGCACATAGGCCCATTCCTTCGTCTTCTTTGTTGGATGGAATGTGAAAAATCTCGTCGCGTTGGTCTACTTCTTCGATCACACCGGCCAGCTGTTTGCAGGGCACGGTGGTTACGAAAGAGACATCGTTGGCGACAAGATCATCACAGATCTTCTTGTCGAGGTTCATGAAGGTTTGCCTTTCGATGGAGCGCAATAGCGCATTGGTGAGTATTAAGAGCTTCGGTAAACATGGACGGCGCAGGCCGCGTGGCGCACGACGCGCGCCGCAGTGGAGCCGAGGAAATAATCGCTAAGACCCGGCTTATGGGACCCCATTACAATGCAATCAACGCCGTGCTGGGACGCGTAATCAATGATCGTGCGATAAGTGTGGCCAACGACAAGGTCTGTCGAGACGTTTTGCAGACCTTCGGTCTTTTCGGCCAGTTGGATTTTAGCAGAGGCCACGGCCTCATTGACAACGTTTTTGTCGAGATATGCAGCGGCTGCGCCTTGCGGTGCTTCGTAGACGTGCAGGCCAATGATCTCTCCGCCTTCCGCGCAGATCGCGCGCGCGACCTCAAGCGTGTGGGCTGAAACGCCGTGGTCAAGCGCCATTGGGACGAGGATCTTGCGATATAGCATTGTGGTCTCCGATCTGCGCTGTGTGTGTTAGGTCCAAGGGTTCAAGACGATTTTCGGCGCGGCCACAGCACCCGCACGCAAGTCTTGGAAGGCTTTGAAACCATCCGCAAGCGCGCGTTTTTCGATCCAGTCCAAGGGGCCAAGGCGGCCGTCGAAAATCGCAGCGGCGGTGTCTCGAAAGTCCTGCGAAGTATAGGTGTAAGTGCCGATGAATGTAATCTCTTGTAGTGTCGCACGACGAACGTCCAATCCGGGGCCGTCATCGCCAAGGCCCACATGGGCAATGACACCGCCTGCGTCGACGATCTGAGAGGCGCTTGCACGGGTTGCACCAAACCCGACGGCATCAATAACGATAGGGGCTGTGCTTGTTGCCGCAGGAACGGCGGTTTGCCCGCACTTATCTGTTAGAAATGCGCGGCGGGCTTCGTTTGGTTCAACGATTTCAACGTCGTTCACGTTCATCGCCTTCAACGCCAGCGCCGCAGCAAGGCCGATCGCGCCGCCGCCGATGACGATCGCGCGCTTGTCCATTGTGGGATGAAGTGCCTCAAGTGCCAATCGCGCGGCATGCCAGCGCACGGCGAGGGGTTCGGCAAGGGCCGCTGTTTCTAACGGGATATTGGCCGGTACTTCCACCAGATTGCGCATTGGCATCGTGATGTATTGGGCAAAGGCCCCTTCGCGCGGCTGCATCGAAATGATCTGGCGCTCTGGGCAAAGGTTTTCACGCCCAGCGGCGCAAGCGGGGCAGTCCATGCAAGTGACCAGCGGATTGACGGTGACCCGCATCCCGTCATTCGGGCCGCCTTGAATTGTACCTGCTGCTTCGTGGCCAAGGATTAAGGGTGCTAGTCGGCGCGCGTCGTGGCCAAGATAGGCATGCATGTCAGACCCGCAGATGCCAACGGCCGCAACACGGATCAGGTGTTCTCCGTCTGCAGCCACAGGGTCTGGAACATCCCGAAACCCAAGCGTTTCGATGCCGTCATAAACCAAGGCCTTCATTTCGCTGTATATCCCCCGTCAACCATGAGGACCTGACCTGTCACATAGGCGGATGCGTCTGAGCATAGGAACAACACTGGGCCGTCGATGTCTTGCAACGTCCCATTTCGGCCAACGCAGGTTTGCGCGGCATTGCGGGCGGCGCGGTCTGGGTCATCAAACACAGCTGCGGTCAGTTCGGTTGGAAAGAACCCCGGACCGATTGCATTTGCCGTGA
>JAHBAO020000040.1 GCA_018500065.2 Octadecabacter sp.
ACGGCTACGCCCACACTGTGATCGCCTTTGGTGGCATGGGGCCGGACGGTTCTGAAATGACGCAGCACGGAACCTATTTTAGTGAAGCCGACGACACTGGAAAGCTAAGCATGATCGCTGGGTTCGTTGGAACTGGCGCATGAGTGAAATAGCGCCCGCCATTGAACTTGTTGGAATTTCCAAGGCTTTCGGGCCAGTGCAAGCCAACAAAGACATTTCTATTCGCGTGATGCCCGGTACGATCCACGGGATCATCGGGGAAAACGGCGCGGGGAAATCCACGCTGATGTCGATCCTGTACGGATTCTATAAGGCCGACGCAGGCGAGATTTTTATCTCTGGGAAAAAGACGGTCATCCCTGATTCACAGGCGGCGATTGCCGCTGGTATCGGGATGGTGTTTCAGCATTTCAAACTGGTGAAAAACTTTAGCGTCTTGGAAAACGTGGTCCTTGGGGCCGAAGACGGCGCGCTTTTGCGTCCATCCTTGGCGAAAGCACGTAAGCAGCTGAAATCCCTCGCGGAAGAATATGAACTGAACGTCGACCCGGATGCGATTATCCAAGACATTGGCGTCGGCATGCAGCAGCGCGTCGAGATTTTGAAAGCGCTTTATCGCCAAGCGGACATTCTGATTTTGGATGAACCCACGGGCGTGTTGACCCCTGCCGAGGCGGACCAGCTGTTCCGCATTTTGGGACGCCTGAAGGAAGAAGGCAAAACCATCATTCTGATCACGCACAAGCTGCGCGAGATCATGGATATTACCGACACCGTCAGCGTGATGCGCCGTGGCGAGATGGACTCGACCGTTAAGACATCAGAGACCAGCCCAGCCGACCTCGCAGAGCGTATGGTGGGCCGTAAGGTATTGTTACGCGTTGATAAAGTGCCCGCCCAGCCCAAGGACGTGGTGCTTGACGTGAAGGATTTGAACATCACCGACGAGAAGGGTGTGCATCGTCTTAAAGGGGTGTCCTTTAATGTGCGTGCCGGTGAAATCCTTGGCATCGCGGGCGTGTCTGGCAACGGGCAATCCGAACTGCTGGAAGTTCTGGGCGGCTATGAAAAAGCCACCGGTGAAATCCTGTTGAACGGCGAAGCGATTGATTTGACAGGTGCGTTTTCGGACGGGCAATCGCGCCGCGCGCGTGGCATTGCCCATGTCCCTGAAGACCGCCAGCACGAAGGCCTGATCATGGATTTCACGGCGGCGGAAAACACAGCCTTTGGTTATCACCATGACCCAAAATACCAGCGCAGCCGTTTGCTGATGGACAACCGCGCAATCATGCAAGACGCGCAGGAAAAGATGGACCGCTTTGATGTGCGCCCCCCGAACCCGATGCTTGCCGCGAAGAATTTTTCCGGCGGCAACCAGCAAAAGATCGTTGTTGCCCGTGAAGTTGAGCGCGACCCCGACTTGTTGTTGATCGGGCAGCCGACGCGCGGTGTCGACATCGGCGCGATTGAATTTATTCACCAACAAATCGTCGCGCTGCGCGATGCGGGCAAGGCGATTTTGCTGGTGTCGGTGGAACTGGATGAAATCATGGGGTTGTCTGACCGGATCGCCGTGATGTTTGACGGACAAATAATGGGCGAGCGTTTGCCAACCGAAACGAACGAAAAAGAACTCGGCCTTCTGATGGCCGGCGTGACAGACGGGGAGGCCGCGTAATGGATAAGATGCCAAAATGGGCCGACGTGGTTTTGGTGCCCGTTGTGTCGCTACTGCTGGCCGCAATCATTTCCGCGCTTGTGTTCTTGGCCATCGGCCAGAACCCGTGGGAGGCGCTAAAGCTGATGTCATACGGTGCCGTGGGCACGTCTGATTTCCTTGGGTATACGTTGTTTTACGCGACGAACTTCATCTTCACGGGGCTCGCCGTGGCGGTCGCGTTTCATGCGTCATTGTTCAACATTGGGGGTGAGGGGCAGGTGTTATTGGGTGGTCTTGGTGCGGCAATTGTCGTGCTGTTGGTGCCTTGGCCACATTGGACGTTGGCGTTGATCGCGGGTGGTACGGCAGCGGCGCTGTTTGGCGCGCTTTGGGTCGTGATCCCTGCGTATCTACAGGCACGGCGCGGCAGCCACATCGTTATCACCACGATTATGTTTAACTTCATGGCGTCCGGTTTACTGGTGTTTATGCTCAGCGGGCCACTGAAGCCCGAAGGGAATATGCAGGTCGCTACTGCTTTGTTCCCTGATGCAAGCAAACTGCCGTCGTTGAATGACATCGCTGAGATGTTCGGCTCTGAAATGTTTGGGCGCTCTCCCGTTAACATTTCCATCTTCATTGCTCTGCTGGCATGCGTCGCTGTTTGGGCGCTTATCTGGCACACGCGGCTTGGCTATCAAATCCGCGCGCTTGGGAAGTCTGAAAGTGCCGCAAAATACGCGGGCATTTCAGCGGTAAATATCACCATGATCACGCTGATTATTTCCGGCGGTTTGGCGGGGATGATGGCGGTCAACAACACGATGGGCATTAACTCTCCGCAGTTGGTGGACAACGCGGCAGGCGGTGCAGGCTTTATCGGCATCGCGGTGGCGCTAATGGGGCGCAACCATCCGGTTGGCATTGTGATCGCGGCGCTGTTGTTTGGCGCGCTTTATCAAGGGGGTGCTGAACTTGCGGCGGCGACAGATGTGCAGGTGCAGATCGTGATCGTCATTCAGGCGCTGGTGATCATGTTTACGGGCGCGTTGGACGAAATGGTGCGCGCACCGATTGAAAAGCTGTTCTTGCGGTTTGGCCGTCAGACCGCAGTGGAGGAATAGACAATGGATTTCTTCACATTTGTTCAGCTTGGTGACGCGTCTGTTCGTATGGCGATCCCACTATTGCTAGCCTGTCTTGCAGGCTTGTTTTCGGAACGTGCCGGTATTTTTGACATCGGGCTTGAGGGTAAAATGCTCGCCGCGGCGTTCCTGTCAGCGGCGGTGTCTTTCGCGTCTGGAAATGTCTGGATCGGGCTATTGGCGGGTATCGGAATTTCGGTAACGCTGTCGATCATTCACGGCCTTGCCTCGATTACGTTTCGCGGCAACCAGTTGATTTCCGGCGTCGCGATTAACTTTTTCGCGGCGGGTCTGACGGTGGTCATCGCGCAAGGTTGGTTTGCCCAAGGCGGACGCACGCCATCCCTGCCAAAGGATGCACGGTTTAACGGCCTCGACTTTCCCGGTGCGCTGACGCGGGTACGTGACAAGATGCAAGCAAGCCCAGGTATGCAGTTCTATTCCGAGTTCGTGTCGGGCCATTCC
>JAHBAO020000298.1 GCA_018500065.2 Octadecabacter sp.
GACGTTCTTCATCACGCGCCCGCCGTTCTTGATGATGGTGCCTGCACCGTCGACAAACCGCACCCCCAGCAGATGATCGCGGCACGCGCCCACAGAAATCCGGCGCGGACCACTTGCGTTGGTTGCGACAACGCCACCAATTGTCGGGGCGCCTTTGGTTCCCAACAGCGCGCGGTGGTCCATCGGCTCAAACGCCAGTCGCTGGTTTTCAACGTCCAGCGCCGCTTCAATCTCCGCCACCGGTGTCCCCGCCTGCGCCACAAGTGTCAGCGCGCCGGGTTCATACAGCGTGATCCCGCTTAGCCCAGCCGTGCTCAGCACATCGCCATCAACAGGATTACCAATATTACGCGTGCCGCCGCCCTGAATGCGCAACGGCCCCGTCGCGCTCTTCACGGCTTCAGCCAAGTCTTGCTCTGTCTTTACGATCATCTTCAACTTCTTTTGTTCTCTAAACCTCGGGGGACGCGCAGCGGGGGGCTGGCCCCCTCAACACCAGATTATTCCGCCGCAATCCGCCGCGATGCGCTGCTGTCGAGCGGGAAAACTTTGGCGGGGTTCAACAGCCATGCCGGGTCAAACACGTCTTTCACCGCCATCTGAATATCCAAATCTTGCGGTTCAAATTGGTGGCTCATTAGGTCGCGCTTTTCGATCCCGACGCCATGTTCACCGGTTAAACAGCCGCCCGCATCGACGCAAAGCTTGAGGATCTCAGCGCCCATCGCCTCACATAGTTCCAGATCACCAGGTTTGTTGGCGTCATAGCAAATCAACGGGTGCATATTGCCGTCGCCCGCATGAAACACGTTGCCAACTTTCAGCCCGTATTCGTCAGACAACTCCCCGATGCGGCGCAACACCATCGGCAGGGATGACACCGGAATCGTGCCATCCAGACACATATAGTCGCTGATTTGGCCAATCGCGCCGAATGCGGATTTGCGCCCTAGCCAAATGCGTGCGGCTTCCTCAGCGTCCTGCGCGTCCCGCAGCTCAACAGGGTCATGCTTGCGGGCGATGTCCTTGATCAATGCCAGCTGTTCGTCAATTTCTTCCGGCGCTCCTTCGACTTCAACAATCAACAGCGCGTTGCAATCAGGGTAGCCAGCCTTGGCATAGTTTTCGGTTGTCTCAATGCACAACCGGTCCATGAATTCGATCGCGACAGGCAGCACGCCCGCCTTGATGATGTCCGCAACACAGGCCCCCGCGACCTCGTTGTCGTTAAACGCCATCAGCACAGGCCGCGCGCCTTCGGGTTTGTGTAAAATGCGCAACGTCGCCTCGGTGACAACGCCAAGCTGCCCCTCGGATCCACAGATCAAACCCAGCAAATCCAAACCCGCAGCATCCAGATGCGCACCACCAATTTCAGTGATCGTGCCATCCATCAGCACCATTTTCACGCCCATCAGATTGTTCGTCGTCACCCCGTACTTAAGGCAATGCGCACCGCCGGAATTCATCGCGATATTACCCGCAATCGCGCAGGCCAGCTGGCTGGACGGGTCAGGCGCGTAAAAGAAATCCATTGCTTCAACCGCGCCCGTCACACTTAAATTCGTGCGGCCCGACTGAACGCGAATGTAGCGGTCCTCATAGTTGGTTTCCAACACGCCATTTAACCGCGACACACCTAAAATCACACAGTCCGCCGTGGGCAATGCGCCCCCCGCCAATGACGTCCCCGATCCGCGTGGCACAACCGGCACGCCCATCTCGTGGCACACCTTCAGCACGGCCGCGACCTCTTCGGTAGAGGCCGGAAGCACAGCGCAAAGTGGCGGACATTTGTACGCGGTCAAGGCATCACACTCGTAGGCGCGGACCTCAGATTCGGTATGGATGACGGCTTCTTTTGGGATAACCCCCTGAAGACGTTCAACAATTTGCGATTTTCGCGACAATACTGTCTGGCTTGGGGTTGGCATTTGCATTGTTAGTGTCCTCCAATTGGTAAATAAATATAACCAATTTGGCGCGATGTCTATGGTTATAAACCCAGATAGGGGCAGTGCATGAAGCCTATCACAAGTTTGGGCGGTCTAGTGGCACTGATCGGCAATATTGACCCGCTGCAAAACGTCATCATGCGGATCGGCCATTTACCCCCCGCGATGGAGCCGCAAACAAAGCGCGTTCTTGTGCTCGTCCTATTGGGCAACGCGTTCTTGAAATTCGTTTGGGCCAACCGCGTGTTTGGCGACTGCTTGGTGATGTGGGCGCAGCCCCCAACGATCCCGATGACGCAGGTGCCGTCCCCTTGGATCGCAGACGCCGTTGGGCGTCTCGCCGGCGGTTTGGTGATCGGACTGTTGGTCTGGACCCGTGAATTCACATCGCTGCCACGCGACATCATTATGAACGACGTCCCCGACACCAAAGCGTGATTTGGAAAGGCCGCAAAGTGTTGTATCTTGCGGGCATGAAATTATTGCCGCTGCTGATCCTCATTGCCGCGCCCGCCTTCGCAGATGCGCCGGTCGTTGAAAACGTGACCTATTCGAACGGGCGCTTTGATGTGACCCTGTCGCATGCCGATACCGGATGGGATGATTACGCGGATGGTTGGCGGATCGAATTGGCAGATGGAACGATCCTCGGCACCCGCGTTCTTGGGCACCCCCATGTGAACGAACAACCGTTTACTCGCTCAAGCCAGATCGAGGTTCCGATTGGTGTAGGAGAAGTCTTCGTACGCGCGTCCGACAATGTCGGTGGTTGGGCCGACGAGACAACACCCTTTTCTCCAAATTAAAGCGTTAGCGACGCCCCTCACGCAGCCATGCACCAATCACCAATAGCCCCGCCAACAGCAACGCCAACCATGCGGGCAACAGCGGCGTTACGTTGACATCAGCCGTGCGGTAAGCGTCGCGCGGTGTGATCCCGATCCAACCGCGCCCAACGGCGACACGCCCCGCACGCACATCGCGCAGCGACGGTAAGCCGTCTGTCATGGGCACAACGCCGCCATTGGTGGACGCGACAAGGTCCGCCAGCAGATCGCCGCTGGCAATCGTCTGTTCAAACTCACGCGGCGCGGCGGGCCCCAAGGCAATAACGGTTTCAATGTCCCCGTCCCGCAAACGGTACAGCCCAACTTCGGGCGCCTCCCACAGCAGCTCGTAGCGCCCTGGCGTCACCTCATCCAAGGCCACAATTGTCTCGGTCCCGTCTGGATGGATGATCGTAATCTCGCCGGTTTCTTCGTTCAATGTGCGGCGAACGATCCGCATGCTTAGGCCATTTGGCTCAACCCAAAGCGCTTCTTCCTCAAGCTCGGGTTCTTTCATCATCCAGTGCGCAAGACGGCGCAGCAATTCCAATTGCGGCCCACCGCCCTCAAAGCCACGGTCCCACAACCAAGCATGATCAGACGCCATCAACGCCACACGCCCTTCGCCAATGCGTTCCAACATCAACAAGGGTTGCTCGTTAACACCCGACATAACGACGGTGGCGCCCTCCGTCGGCGAAACCTCAATCTGGCGCAACCAACGGCCCCAGCCGGGCAGCCCGTCCGCACTCGGGTTCGGGGCAAATGCCTCAAGCCCTTCAGTCACCGGATGGCGCTGACCAAGGTCCGTGATCATCGGTAAAAAGCCTTCCTCATAAACCCGCGCCGTCGGTCGTCCGGGCAGCACCGCGCCAAGCGAAGATCGATAAATACTGTCCGCACTGGCATAATCCGGCCCCGCTGAAATCAACACCGCGCCACCATTTTGCACATAGGTCGCGATGCTTTCAAAATAGGCTGATGGCAAAATACCGCGCCGCTTGTAGCGGTCAAAAATGATCAGATCGAACTCATCAATCTTTTCCAAAAACAGCTCCCGCGTCGGGAAAGCGATCAGCGACAATTCGTTCACCGGTACGCCGTCCTGCTTTTCAGGAGGACGTAAAATCGTGAAGTGTACCAAGTCGACTGAGCTGTCGGACTTGAGCAAATTGCGCCACGTCCGCTCGCCCGCATGGGGTTCACCACTGACCAAAAGCACGCGCAAACGGTCCCGCACGCCATTGATCTGAACGACCGCTTCGTTGTTGCGGTCTGTCAGTTCGCCGTCCACCACAGGCGTGGCAAATTGCATCACGTTCATGCCGCCATGCGGCAGGTCAATCGGCAGTTCAACATCTTGGTTCACAGGCACCTGAAACGCCAACGGCGCACCGCCATCAATGGCGATTGTCAGATCGACGAAATCCGCATCCGGTGCTGCCCCTTGGTCTTCAACCCGCAACGTCAGCGTCACAGGTTCGCCCAAAATCGCAAAGGCCGGCGCGTTCTTCACCACAAGGCGGCGGTCCCAATCGTCTGCGCGCCCTGTCAGCAAAACATGCAGCGGGGCAGGCAGCGTTGTCGGTGCAGCAGGCAAATCATGGGCGCGCCCGTCCGTGATCAAGACCATGCCAGCGACCCGCGCTTGCGGCTCCTCTGCCAAGGCTTCGGACAATGCGGTCATTAACTCGGTGCCCGCATCATCGACACCATCCCCCAACGTCAAAACCCGCAGTTCGGTGTTGGGTCGGCGGGCCACTTCGGCCTCAAGGTTCGCCAAGGCTTCGCTCGATTGCGCGGGGCGATCAGAAATCCGCTGGCTCGCGCTCTCATCGACAACGGCCACGATAATATCACTCAGCTGCGCACGGTCCTCGCGTTGCAAAGACGGGTTCGCAATTGCGCCCAAAAGAACAATCGCCGCAAGCGCACGCCGCGCCCACCCCAGCAAGCGTCGCCAAATGGCAAACAACAGCCCGACCACGACCAACACGGCAAGACCATAAAGCAC
>JAHBAO020000240.1 GCA_018500065.2 Octadecabacter sp.
AGCATTCACGCGCCGTTTCACCGACAGTCGTCAACGCTTGCGCCAAAGGCTTCAGAAGTTGGCCTCGTTTCTTAATAAGGTGCAACACCGCACGCCGCGCGGAACGAGGGCCCAAGCCCGGCAAACGGGCCATCAGATCAATCAACGCGTCGATGTCTTTTGGGGCTTTAGTCACTTAGAACGGCAGCTTCATGTCCGCCGGAAGGCCCAAGCCTTCGGTCAGCTTTTCCATTTCGCTTTGCGCTTTGTCGGACGCTTTGGATTGCGCGTCCTTAATTGCGGCAAGGATCAAGTCTTCGACAACTTCCTTGTCGTCGCCGTTAAAAATGGACGGATCAATATCAAGGCCGCGCAATTCACCCTTGGCAGAGGCAGTGGCCTTCACCAAGCCTGCGCCGCTTTCGCCAACGACCATGATGTCATGTAGGTCTTCTTGCAGCTGGCCCATCTGCTTTTGCATCTCTTGGGCTTTTTTCATCATTCCGGCCATATCGCCGAGCCCGCCTAGTCCTTTGAACATCATCGTCTCCTGAATATCTGATTGGCCTTAGATAAGCAGCCCATCGCCGCGTCGCAAGCTAGCTGTCCTCGAACGGATCCCATTCTTCATCAACTTCAGGCAAGGCCTCAAGCCCCGCTTCGGCTTCCAGCGCTTTTGGGGTGCGAATGTCGGTGATTTTGGATTTTGGAAATTGCATCAAGACAGCCTGAACCACTGGGTGAGCGGATGCCTTGTCCCGAAGTTCATTGGCCTCTGCGTCGCGCACTTCCGCAATCGTTTCCGCACCACCATCATTCACGAGCGTCACCGCCCAACGGTTTCCCGTCCACGCCTGAAGGCGTGAGCCAAGGCGCTGGGCAAGGTCATGCGGTGCGTTGTCGGCAGGGACAAATTCGATCCGCCCAGGCTGATACGCAGCGAGGCGTACACCAGTTTCAACTTCGACGAGCAGCTTTACGTCACGGTGCCTGCGGATCAACTCAACAACGGTTTCGAATGTCGGATACATGGCGAGCGCTTCGTCGTTTGCGACTGCCAAAGCCGCGCCACCAGCTGATGCCGAAGGCCCGCTTGGCCCTGAATGTGTTGGTGTGGGAGTGCTGGAGCGCGCATCCGTTTGAATGCCCGATTGGGTAGGCGCGGCACGTGGGCCGCCACTTGGCCCAGCCGGAGGCGGTGTTTCTTTGTCGAGTTTGCGCACAAGTTCTTCGACGCTGGGCAAGTCCGCCACGTGGGTCAGTCGAATAATAGCCATTTCAGCGGCCATCATCGCGTTCGGCGCCATCGCGACCTCTTCGAGCGCCTTGAGTAGCATCTGCCACAAACGCGTTAGAACCCGCATCGCCAATGCCTCGGCCATAGCCGCACCACGTGTGCGTTCATCGGGGCTAACGGTCGGGTCTTCGGCGGCGTCTGGTGTAATCTTGATGACGCTGACCCAATGCGCGATTTCGGCGAGGTCTCGCAGAATCGCCATAGGGTCGGCACCGTCCGCGTATTGGCTGGACAGTTCGTGCAGCGCATCTGCCGCTTGGCCTTTAAGGATCATGTCAAACAGATCAAGCACACGGCCACGGTCCGCGAGGCCAAGCATCGCGCGAACTTGCTCGGCGGTTGTTTCGCCAGCACCGTGGCTGATCGCTTGATCGAGGAGGGATTGCGCATCTCGTGCTGACCCTTCGGCAGCACGTGTAATCAACGCAAGCGCATCATCGGTGATCTCAGCATTCTCAGCCGTCGCAATTTTGCGCAACAGCCCGATCTGGTCTTCGGGTTCGATGCGGCGCAAATCAAAGCGCTGACAGCGGGACAGCACCGTTACGGGCACTTTGCGGATTTCCGTTGTCGCGAAGATAAACTTCACATGCTCGGGGGGTTCTTCCAGCGTCTTGAGCAGCGCGTTGAACGCGCTTGTCGACAGCATGTGAACCTCATCGATGATGTAGATTTTGTAGCGTGCAGACGCGGCGCGGTAATGCACGCTTTCGATAATCTCACGGATGTCGCCCACGCCGGTGCGCGATGCGGCATCCATTTCCATGACATCGACATGGCGTCCTTCCATGATGGCAACGCAGTTTTCACACTTGCCACACGGTTCTGTCGTTGGGCCACCCTGACCATCTTCGCCAATACAGTTCATCCCCTTGGCGATGATCCGCGCGGTTGTGGTTTTGCCCGTGCCGCGAATGCCCGTCATGATGAACGCTTGCGCGATACGGTCCGCAGCAAAGGCGTTTTTCAGCGTGCGCACCATTGCGGTCTGTCCGACGAGATCGGCAAAGGTCTCGGGGCGGTACTTGCGTGCGAGGACTTGGTACTTTGGGGAGTCAGATTCGGTCATCCGCAAAACCTATGCTGCCCGCTTGCCAAGGTCCACTGCCGTGCGGTACGGTTTACGTGCCTTTAGGGAGGCAATCAGGTTCGCGAAAAGCTGTATCCGGCACCCTTTACATATATTTTGAATAGACCTTCTTCGGTCTTTCTCATGCCCTGGTTAGCGAACTCTTGGGATATTTGGATGAGGAAGCCTGATATGACAAACCCCCTAGATAAATTCCGCCGTGCGGCGAAGGCACTAAAAGCCGGATATGAGTCCGGTTTGCCTGATGCGTTGACGCGTATCGCAACCGTAAAACCGCGCAGCGACGGCGCCGATTTGCGCCATGCTGATTACTTGCATGTGATCGCGCAAGAAAACAGCTTTGCGACTTGGCCTGTGATGAAAGACGCAATCGAATCTGTCGGATTGGATCGCGCGCAGAAAATCCAAAAGCTCAAGATCGCGCTGCATGCTGGACGCACAGGTGTGGTCACTCAGTTGATGGAACAAACCCCGAATCTCGCAAAGGATCATTTTGGTCTGCATTGCGCGCTCAACGATGTGAAATCTGTTTGGACGATGTTGAGGGATGATCCGACATTGGCGACTCAAAAAGCAGGCCCATTCTTGCCGATGGTACATTTGTGCAAATCACGGATGTTTTCTGTTCAGTCAGAAGGCGGCAAAGATAGTGTGGCGATTGCCGATATGCTGGTTGCGAACGGCGCGGATGTGAACGCTGGCAGCGTTGAACAGGATGAGCCATTGTCGCCGCTTTATTGGGCGCTAGGACATGTAGGAAATATGGAATTGGCGGCGTGGTTGCTCGAAAACGGGGCAGACCCGAACGATGGCGAAAGCCTGTATCACGCAACCGAACTTGGGCATGCGGATGGGCTAAGCCTGTTGTTAAAACACGGTGCGGACCCAAAGCAGACCAACGCATTGCAACGCGCGATGGACTTTGATTCTGTTGAGATGGTTGAGTTATTGCTGTCAGCAGGCGCTGATCCCAACGAGGGATCAGATGCTTGGGCGGCGAAGACCGGCAACAAGCTTGGATGTCCGGCGTTGCATCACGCTGCTTACCGAATGAATTCTGGGCCGGTTGTCGATCTGCTGTTGAAGTTCGGTGCAGATCCAGCTGAAACTTGGGAGGGCCACAGTGCGCATACCTTTGCTTGTGTGTTTGGAAACACAGTTTTGGCCGATCGAATTGAGGCGCTTGGTTTGCACGCGCCGATGAATGAGATCGAAACGATGTTGGGGACTGCGGCGACCGGCGCAGTTCCCGCAGGCTATATCGACCCGGCAAAACTGCCGAAAGTGTATCGCTTCATCTTGCGGGAAATCTTGCAATTGCCGGGTAAGTTACCTCATATCAAAGCATTGGTTGCGATTGGTCTGGAATGGGATTTGCCTGACAATCACGGCGTTACGCCTGTGCAGCTTGCGGGCTGGAATGGGTTGGCGGATGTGATGGGATACTTCCTAAAGCTTAGCCCGAACCTTGGTCATGTGAACAATTATGGTGGCACGCTGCTGTCGACGATCATGCACGGCGCTGAAAACAATCCGCAACGCGCGAACGGTGACTACATTGCGTGCCTTCAGTTGGCGTTAGATGAAGGTGTCGCGCTGCCACGAACGGCGTTGGATGCGTCTGGGGCGTCTGAAATCCGCGCGTTTCTCACGCAATGGGCCAAGGATAGGCCCGGACAGGTGGTTGAATATGGGATCGTCTAGGTTCGCTATTTATCCGCTTGATCTGGGGACAGGGCAGATTGCGCTGTCTCCAATCCCTGGGCGGTCTGGGTCCTATGAAGCTGACCTGTCAGCGGTGTTAGCGTGGGGGCCCGATCTGGTGCTGACCATGACCACCCAGCCTGAACTGGATCGCATGGGTGCGACGGACTTCGGGGATGACCTTGCAGCGGTCGGCATTGCATGGCGGCATTTACCGATTGCCGATTTCGGCGCGCCTGATAGCCACATCGTTTCAAAGTGGAACGAGGTTTCCAAACTTAGTGCCGATGTCTTGGCCCGCGGCGGAAAGATATTGATCCACTGTTTCGGAGGCTGCGGGCGCTCTGGTATGGCGGCGCTGCGGCTGATGGTTGAAGCAGGCGAAGCACCGGATGTTGCCTTTGCACGCTTGCGTCAAACACGCCCTTGCGCAGTCGAAACAGAAGAACAACGCGCTTGGGCGGCTAACCTTTCCGTTTAGCGCTGCCGCGTTCTTTACCTGCATTATACATCTTTTGCAGCCGCTTCAGGTGCCCACGATTTTCACCCACCGTCGCGGTGTTAAACCGGTTTTCTTTTTCCAGCTTGCGCCAGCGTTCTAGACGATCCGCATCCAGATCACCTGCTTCAATTGCCGTTCGAATGGCGCAACCGGGTTCAGTGATATGGGCGCAGTCGTTGAATTTACACATCGCCGAAAGCTCAGTGATGTCGGAAAACACCTCATCAACGCCTTCCTCGGCATCCACAAGGCGCAGTTCGCGCATGCCGGGGGTATCAATCAGCCAGCCGCCCGCAAATGTGGGGCGCAGATTACGGTTTGTCGTGGTGTGACGCCCTTTGGCGTCGTCTGCACGAATGTCCTGTGTGGTGTCTATTACATCGGTCAGTCGGTTCTGGATCGTTGTCTTCCCAACACCTGATGACCCCACAAGCGCAAGCGTTTGCCCGTTTGAGCACCACGGATTCAAACGCTCTACGTCTTCGTCATCAGTTGCGTTCACGGCAATCGCGCTGAGCATCGGAGACAGCTTTTCAGCCTGCTTAACGTAGCTTTGCGGGTCATCGCATTGGTCGGCCTTCGTCAGGATCACCAAAGGCAGACACCCTGATGCCGCACACATGGCCAAGTACCGTTCAAGCCGCGCGACGTTGAAATCTGCGTTACAACTGCTGACGATGCCAAGTGTATCGACATTTGCCGCGATCAGCTGGGGTTTTGAATCCTCGCCAGCAGCGCGACGGGTAATTTCGGTGGTGCGCTCAAGTGGCTCGGATGCTGCGGCACCC
>JAHBAO020000434.1 GCA_018500065.2 Octadecabacter sp.
ATCAAATCGGCACCGCTGTTCATTGTGATCCGGTAAACATCGCTTTCGGCGGCGCGCTCCGCAATCCAACCGGCAATCGCTTTCGGAGTCTGAGAGACATGCAAAAAAGGCGGCAAGTGCGCCAGAACGGTCGGTGTCAAGATTGGCACTAAGTCATGCAAGAGCTGTGCTTTGGCGGCCGGTTGATCCAGCTGATCCGCCCAGTGCAAGACAGTCAAACGCTCAGTTTGAAAGTCTGCTACTGGAACTTTGTTCGGGGCCTGCGACATAGCGCAAGGCTAACATTGGCTTGTCTGAAATTCGAGTGAATTTAGAAATCGACTTCCATGCCGATACCCTTGGCCTTCGCAATTTCAACAATGGATGCTGACACCGCGAGGTCTTGCAAGCCGACACCTGTGCCATCAAACAATGTGATTTCGCGCTCGGATGTGCGGCCTTTGTGGGTGCCGTTGATGACGGCCCCAAGTTCATGGATGTCATCGCGGGATTTCAGCCCGGTTCCAACTGCGTGCTGCGCTTCGCCCAAGGTCACCGATTGCGCGACCTCGTCGGTGAATACCGTGGCTTTCACAATCAGGTCTGTCTCGGCTTCTTGCTTGCCAATCGTGTCAGTGCCCATGCAGGCGACATGCGTGCCGTCGCTGATGTGCGCCGCACCAAAAATGGGGCTGAAGACCGAAGTTATGGAAATCACAACATCAGCCTCAACCATACCCTCAAGGGTCACGGCCTCGAACGGCAGACCTGCTTCCTCGGCAACTTCAGCAAGGCCGGGCAGCATTTCAGGGTGATAGTTCCAGCCAATGACTTTTTCAAACTGATGCGTTTCGAGCGCCGCCCGAAGCTGGAATTTTGCCTGATGGCCAGCGCCGATCATACCCATGACTTTGCTGTTCTTGCGCGCCAAATGCTTGATGGAAACGGAAGACGCGGCTGCAGTACGCAACGCTGTCAACAAGTTGCCCCCGACCATCGCCGCCACTTTGCCAGTGTCAGGATCAAAGAGGAACACCGTAGACTGGTGGTTGATGAGTCCGCGCTTTTCAAGATTGTGTGGCCAGTAGCCGCCCGCCTTTAACCCAAGCGACATGCCCTTGCCATCAAATCCGCCCTTAAAGCCATAAAGCGCCTCTTCATGCCCGATTGCCTCGCGGATCACCGGGAAGTTGTAGGCGTCCCCTGCGGACATGGCGGCAAACACTTGTTCAACAGCGGTGAACGCGTCGTCGCGTGTCAGGATGTCTGCAATTGCGGATTCAGGTACGATATACATTTTTAATGTTCCTTAGAAAAATAAGGGGGCCAACTTACGCCCGCCCCCTTGTTCACCCGGCCATAAAACCCGCGGGTCTGGCGGTTGGCCCCCAACGGGTCGCCGTTAGGCGAAACCAGTGATTAGTAAGCCTTACCACGGGCGGACACAGGCCAAACTGTTTCAACTTTGCCGCCGCGCACACCCACATACCAGTCGTGCACGTTGCAGGTCGGGTCGCAGTGGCCTGGAACCAGTTTCAACGTGTCGTTTACCTTCAAAACGCTGCCTGGGTCTGCAACAACGCCGTGCTCGTCTGAACACTTGATGTATTCAACGTCATCGCGCCCGTAGATTGTTGGCAAGCCACTGTCGACGGACTGTGCTTTTAGGCCCGCATCCACAATGGCTTTATCGGTCTTGGCATGGGACATCACGGTGGTCAGGATGAACAACGCGTTTTCCCATTCGCCGTCATCTATGCGCTTACCATTTTTGTCGAGAATACGGCCGTAATCGGCATCCATAAATGCATAAGAGCCACACTGCAATTCGTTGAACACGCCTGAATTGCTCTCGAAGTAGTAAGACCCTGTGCCGCCACCGCCAACGATGTCACACTCAAGCCCGACAGATTTCAAACCTGTGATCGCGTCCTCAACCTGCGCGATCGCAATGGCTGTTTTGGCTTCGCGGTCGGCGTAGCTGTCCATGTGCTGCATTGCGCCTTGGTAGGCTTGGATGCCGGCGAATTTCAGGCCTTCGGACGCGTCAATCATCTTGGCGATGTTAACAACTTCTTGCGTAGAGGAGACACCACAGCGGCCAGCGCCACAGTCTATCTCGACGATGCATTCAATTTGCGTGCCGTGCTTGACCGCCGCAGCAGACAGGTTGGCCACGTTTTCTGGGTCATCCACACAGCACAATGTGCGCGCACCCAGCTTTGGCATACGCGCCAAACGGTCGATTTTGTTTGGGGCTGTCACTTGGTTGGACACCATTACATCTTTGATGCCTCCACGTGCGAACACTTCGGCCTCTGACACCTTCTGGCAACAGACACCAACCGCTCCGCCCAGTTTTTCTTGCAGCAGGGCCACGTCGACGGATTTGTGCATTTTGCCGTGCACGCGGTGGCGCATGCCGTGGGCTTTTGCGTAATCGCCCATCTTTTTGATGTTGCGCTCTAGGGCGTCCAGATCAAGCACAAGGCAAGGCGTTTGGATGTCGGCCTCATCCATACCAGGCTTGGCGGGGATGTCATAACCGACTTCGAACTCTTCAAAGTTTGGGTGCGTATTCATGTGTGTTTTCCTTCACTTGAGCCAAGGCAGTTTGTCGAGATCGACATTCCCGCCCGTGATGATGATACCGACCCGCTTGCCCGCGAACCGTTCTTTGTTTTTCAAGATCGTCGCAAGCGGCACCGCGCTGCTCGCCTCCATCACGACCCTAAGGTGCTTCCATGTGAGCTTCATCGCATTGATGATATCTTCCTCGGAGGCCGTCAAAATATCGGTGACGTGATTGGACACAAAGTGCCAGGTTAGGTCCTTGAGGGGAACCAACAATCCATCCGCAATCGTTTGGGGGGCGTCATCAGCGATGATATAGCCCGCTTTGAAGCTGCGCATCGCGTCGTCGGCTTGTTCCGGCTCTGCCGCGATAATCTGCACTTCGGGTGCTTGGTTTGAAAGGGTCAAACACGTGCCGGAAATCATGCCACCACCACCAATCGGGGCTACAACAATATCAAGCCCATCAGTCTGTTCCATGAATTCGCGCGCGCAAGTGCCTTGGCCCGCAATAACCCGTGGGTCATTGTAGGGATGCACGAAATCACCGCCCGTTGCCGTCTGCACCTTGGCGAAGGTTTCTTCGCGTGATGTCGTGGAGGGTTCGCATTCGGTGATAACACCGCCATAGCGCGCGACAGTGTCTTTCTTGGCTTGCGGGGCCGTTTTGGGCATCACCACATTGCACGGTATCCCGCGCAGCATCGCCGCATAAGACAGGCATGATGCGTGGTTGCCGCTTGAATGCGTGGCGACACCCGCCTTGGCCTGCTCATCATCCAGCCCAAACACGGCGTTGGACGCGCCGCGGACCTTGAATGCGCCCGGTGTCTGGAAATTCTCGCACTTAAAGAACAACTCAGCACCCGTCAGTTCATTCAAGAACGCGGACGTGCGGATAGGCGTGCGCTGGATGTGCGGCTCGATACGTGCGTGGGCATCCAGCATGTCTTGATAGGTTGGGATATACATTGGCAGTACCTTCGTCTGAGCAGTGGATTAAACTTAAACGCCGTGACGGTAGAATTCTTGAGCAGCAGCGACACCGGATCCAAGTTTGACGTCTAAGCCTAGATCAACCATCACCATTTCGGCAACACCCAAGCCCGACAACATCATCGCGTCTGTGAGCATCCCAAGGTGGCCGATGCGAAAGACGCGGCCAGCCACTTTGCCAAGGCCAACACCAAATGCCATGCCGTATTGGTCGGCTGCGCGTGTAACGATCTCGGTGGCGTTGAAGCCTTCAGGGGTTTTGATTGCAGAAACGGAATCGGAATAGACATCAGGCGAAGACGCACACAGTTCAAGCCCCCAAGCTTTGACCGCGTGGCGCACGCCTGTCGCAATCCGTTTGTGGCGTAAAAAGACGTTCTCCAAGCCTTCTTCTTCGATCATCTCAAGCGACAGTTTTAATCCGCGTAGCAGGCCAACGGGTGGCGTGTAAGGGAATGCGTTGGCGTCATATCCTTTTTGCATGTCTTGAACGTCAAAAAATGTGCGCGGCAAGGTCGCGGTTTCAGTCGCCTTCATCGCCTTTTCGGAAAACCCGACAATCGCGAGGCCCGCAGGCAGCATAAATCCCTTTTGCGAACCGGTCACCGCAACGTCCACGCCCCATTCGTCCATACGAAAGTCCATCGACCCAATCGAGGACACGCCATCAACGAAGAACAACGCAGGGTGGTTGGCCGCATCAAGTGCCGCACGGACCGCCGCAATATCGGATTTAACGCCCGTTGCAGTTTCGTTGTGCGTGGCGAGAACGACTTTGATCTCGTGATTGGTGTCAGCTTTCAGGATCGCTTCGTACTCGGACGCAGGCAAGCCATCGCCCCAAGGCGTTTCAACAACCTGCACGTCCAACCCGTGACGTTGGCACATGTCGATCCAGCGGTGCGAAAACATGCCGTTGCGCGCGGCCAGAACTTTGTCGCCCGCGCTGAGACAGTTAGACAATGCAGTTTCCCAGCCACCAGTCCCTGTTGACGGAAAGATGAAAACCTTCGCAGTTTCAGATTTCAGAACCCGCCGCACACCGTCCAATACCGGATGCAGAATCTTGCCAAACATGGGTGACCGGTGATCGATCGTCGGCATGTAGCACGCCTGACGAATGGCCTCGGGCATATTCGTCGGGCCGGGAATGAAAACGGGGTTCTGAAAGCTCATCGAGATATCCTTTCACGGGTTTCCATCTGTCTAAGGGCGTCCAATTCGAGGGGCAATTTTTTCGAAACAACGTGCTTTCGCAGTTATGGGGTCGGAAAGTGTATCCTTGTCAGCGGGTTATATTTTTTCATATAATGAAATGAATTTTCACAAAGGAAATAAATCGTGTCAGACGCCCCGAATTCCACGACCGTACGAGCCCGCGGTCGGCCCAAAGCTTGGGCCGACAAGACCGACCAGAACACGATCAAATCGTTGGACCGCGCGTTGCACGTTCTGTCGCGCCTCGGTGACTTTGAGGAAGCTACGTTGAGTGAGCTTTCCAGCGATCTTGGGCAATCGCCAGCCACCATCTATCGCGTCTTAACCACGTTTCAGGCACACGATTTTACGCAGTTCGACGCAGCACGCCAAGTCTGGTCCGTTGGGGCAGGTGCTTTTCTGACGGGTGCCAAATTTCTGCGCCGTTCGTCAATGGTTGAACGCGCGCGCCCACATCTGCGTCAATTGATGGAGGCAACCGGAGAAACCGCGAACCTTGGCGTGGCGAAGGGCGCGGATGTGCTGTTTCTAAGCCAAGCAGAAACCCATCACGCGATCCGCGCATTCTTTCCGCCCGGAACTTTATCCCCGATGCATGCGTCAGGCATTGGCAAAGCGTTGTTGTCAGAGTGGCCGCAAAAACGTGTCGCCGCGATGATAGCTGCGCAACAGCCGGAGGAATTCACGGAACACACACTGACCACGCAAGACGCGCTGATGGACGATATGCAGGCGACATTGGCGCGGGGATATTCGTTTGACGCAGAGGAAAAGAACATTGGCATGCGCTGCATCGCCGCCCCCGTGTTTGATATATCCGGAGAGGCCGTTGCAGGCCTATCAATATCAGGCCCCGTCGCGCGGATGACGGATGCCAAAATCGCCGAGTTTGGTGCGCTGGTGCGGGCGAGCGCCGATGCTTTGACACGCGAATTGGGCGGCGAAGTTTCAACGCCACCCCGCTAGTTTATAGTCCGGGATGACGGTTCACGTCTTTGTACAAAAGATAGCGGAACTGGCCGGGGCCGCCTGTATAGCAGGCCTGCGGGCAGAACGCGCGTAGCCACATGAAATCTCCGGCCTCGACCTCAACCCAGTCGTTGTTCAGGTTATAAACTGCCTTGCCTTCCAGCACATAAAGCCCGTGTTCCATGACGTGTGTTTCAAGGAACGGGATCACACCACCTGGTTGGAACGTCACGATTGTGACGGCCATGTCGTGGCGCATGTCGCTTGGGTCGACAAATCGCGTGGTGCCCCAAGCGTTGTTGGTGTCCGGCATGTAATTTGGTTCAACATCCTTGTCGTTTGTCACCAAAACAGGGGGCGCTTCGATCCCCTCAACCCATTCATAAGCCTTGCGGATCCAGTGAAAACGGCAGGCCGCATCGGTATCGTTCTTGAATGTCCAATCGGTGTCGACAGGGATGTAGGCGTAGCTGCCCTCAGTCAGCGCATGCGTCGTGCCATCAATTGTCAGCGTCGCGCCGCCTTCAACCACGAAAATCACCGTTTGCGCGTCAGGGTCGGTATCGGGCTTTGCAGAACCACCGCCAGCAGCGACTTCCACGATGTACTGGCTGAATGTCTCAGCAAAACCGGACAAGGGGCGCGCCAAAATCCAAGCGCGGGTTTTATCCCAGAACGGCAGGTTGCTGGTCACAATATCGCGCATTGTGCCTTTGGGGATAACGGCATAGGCCTCCGTGAAAATAGCACGGTCGGTCAGCAGTTGTGTTTGGGGCGGATGGCCACCGTGCGGGGCGTAATATGTGGGCTTTTTCATACCCCTAGGATAAGCCTCTGCTCAGCAGGTCCAAGCCCGAACAAACCACAACACTCGTTTGAAAAGATTGATAATCAGCGCATGCCGTCTTGAGCCCCTGTTCAAATCCACGCCGAGTTTGATAACGTGCGCTATGAGCTATGACTTTTCGACATATTTCCCGCTGCAAGCCAAACGCGTGCACGAGGCCTGTGGGCCAAGCGCGTTCAGCTTTGCTTTTGCACTGGCAGGCCAGCAGCAGGCGTCTGTTTTGTGGGTCCGCGAGGCGTGGTTGTCTGATCAAATCAACCCAGTTGGGTTTAGCCAATATATCAATCCGCACCATCTTTTGCTCGCCAAAGGCAAGGACCAAAGCGAAGTACTGGCCACCGCGGAAGACTCGCTGCGTTCGGGGGCTGTTGGGCTCACCGTTATTGAACTCACCAAGCCGATTGGCCTGACCGCTGGGCGGCGGTTACAGCTGGCGGCGGAAACGGGAAAATCGACGGGGCTTTGTGTTTTGCCAGACGGAATGGGCAGCAATGCTGCGCAAACGCGCTGGCGTTGTGAACCGATCTTTGATGCAGCGGACTCGACTCTTCAGCGCTGGGAAATTATCAAGAACAAATCAGGAACATTAACAGCTTGGACTGTGCGCTGGAATGCCGAGACGCGTCGTATCATTGTGGTTTCCGAGACTGGCGAGCGACCGGTTCCTCAGGGCGCGTCCCGTTGATGCGCCTTTCGCACTGACCCAACGACACAGCAACACCGAACGCATTTACTGCTTGAACCAACAAGCGGCGCAGCACGGGTTGCAGGCTGGCATGGGTTTTTCGGATGCACGGGCGTTTTGCCGTGATCTACAAAGCCATCCGGCGGACCCTGTGGGGGACCAGAGGTTTCTACACACCTTGGCGCGCTGGGCGAAGCGGTATTGCCCGTGGGTCGGGCTGGATGGTGTGGACGGTTTGGTCATGGACGTCACGGGCTCCACACATTTGTTTGGCGGTGAGGAGAGCCTGTTGCACGACATACATCTGCGGCTGAAACGTGCGGGCCTGTCGGTGCGCAGCGGTCTCGCAGACACGCGCGGGGCGGCGTGGGCTCTGGCGCATTACGGTGAGGGGATCGCGGCGCAGGATCAGCCCCTTGATGCCATTGGCCCGCTGCCCGTGGCCGCACTGCGCTTGGATGAAAAAAGCAACGTTGGCCTGCAACGCCTTGGGGTGCGCACAATCGCGGAACTGATGGCGCTGCCCCGCGCCACGGTTGCCCGCAGATTTGGCGCAGAGGTCTTGTTGCGGCTGGATCAAGCGACAGGAGAGCAAGCTGAACACATTTCACCACTGCCGGACCCACCAAGGTATCAGGTGCGGCTGACCCTGCCGGACCCGATTGGGCTGGAAGCGGATGTTATGGCGGGAACGGGCCGTCTGCTTGAGAAGCTGTGCGAAAAGTTAAAGGCCCAGGAAATGGGCGCACGCGTGCTGTCGCTGATCCTGCGCCGCGTCGACAAAGAGAACCAAGAAGTCGAGGTGCGGCTGGCCCGCCCGCTGCGCGACCCGTCGCGTATTTTGCCCCTGTTTGAACGGGGTGTAAGCGCGATTGATGCGGGGTTCGGAATTGATCAGCTACGCCTTGTTGCGACATCCGTGGAACCGCTTCCGGTTCAGCAGATGACCCACTCACAGGCGCGAAATGACGACAAGCTGGATGATCTGATCTCGCGAATTGGCAACCGGATTGGGCTGGAAAACGTGCAACGGTTCTTACCCGCTGACAGCCATATCCCCGAGCGCAGTCATAGCATCGCGCCCGCCGCGTTTTCGGAACCTGCTGGGTCATGGGTGGCCCTGCGTGAACGCCCGATCCAGCTTTTCCCACCAGAACCGATTGTCGGAACCGGCCCCGCGCCACCGCGCCATTTGCGCTGGCGGCGCATGTCCTTTCGGGTAGAGCGCGCAACGGGTCCAGAACGGATATCGCCGGAGTGGTGGTTGACAGATGTCAACTGGCGTTCAGGCGTGCGGGACTATTGGAAGGTGGAAACCAAACAGGGACGGCGTTTGTGGCTGTTCTACACACCGCAAAACCCCGGCTGGTTCGTGCACGGGCAATTCCCATGAGCTATGCAGAGCTGTGCGTCACCACGAATTTTACCTTTCTAACCGGGGCGTCGCATCCCGAAGAACTGGTCGCGCGTGCTGCTGAACTTGGGTTGGCGGCGATTGCCATTACAGACCGCAATTCGTTGGCAGGTGTTGTACGGGCCTATAGTGCGCTGAAAGAGTTGAAGCGTGAGGCCGAAGATGCCATTCGCATTCGCTCGCACCACCAAATCGATGCGTCCTCGTGGCAAGAAACCGGCCCGTCCAGTCCGATTGAACGGCCCAAGGCCACAACCGTGCCGCAGCTTATTGTCGGTTGCCGTTTGGTTCTGACCGATTGCCCTGTCGATTGGATCGCACTGCCCTGTGATCGCGTAGCCTATGCCCGCCTTAGTCGCTTGTTGACGTTGGGCAAACGGCGGGCGGAAAAGGGCGACTGCCACTTGCAACACAGTGACCTTCTGGAACACGGCAAAGGCATGATCCTGATCGCCCTGCCGCAGGGAAATGTCAGGGCAGGGGCGCGGCATATTCAGGCTATTCAACAGCGTTACCCAAGCTGCGTGTTCTTCGGCGCTGCCCCGCGATATGATGGCAGCGATCAGGCATATTTCGATGCCTGCGCCTATCAAGCCCGCAAGATCGCGGCCCCGATGGTCGCCGTGGGGGATGTTCTGATGCACCGCAGCAACCGCCGCCAGTTGGTTGATGTGCTGACCTGCATGCGCGAACATATTACCATTGATGAAATCGGCACACGCGCGATTCCCAATGCCGAACGGCGCCTTAAAGGGCACGGCGACATGGCGCGGCTGTTTCGCAACCACCCCGCCGCGATCCGCCGCTCAATGGAAATCGCGGCACGCTGCACATTTTGTTTGAGCGAGCTGTCCTACGAATACCCTGATGAGATTTCCGACGTCGAAACGCCGCAAGAACGCCTTACGCGGTTGGCAGCAGAAGGCCTGAAACGGCGCTACCCGAACGGGGCGACTGAAAAGGCCCATGCGCAGGTGAAAAAGGAACTGGCGCTGGTCGAGAAGTTGGAATTTCCGGCTTATTTCCTGACCGTTTATGACATCGTGCAATTCGCGCGTTCGCAAGGGATTTTGTGCCAAGGGCGCGGGTCGGCGGCGAATTCTATTTTGTGCTATCTGCTGGGCATCACGGACGTCAGCCCTGAAACCATCACGATGGTGGTCGAACGCTTTGTGTCGGAATTTCGGGGTGAACCGCCCGACATCGATGTCGACTTTGAGCATGAGCGCCGCGAAGAAGTTATCCAGCATATCTACGAAAAATACGGCCGCCATCGCGCTGGGCTGTGCGCCACCGTGATCCATTTTCGATCCCGCGCCGCGATCCGTGAAGTGGGTAAGGTGATGGGGCTTAGTCAGGATGTCACGGCGGGCCTATCAAGCCAGATTTGGGGCTTGTCGAACGGGGGCGCTGACCCTGATCGCATCCGCGAACTCGGTCTTGATCCCAGCGACCGCCGCCTTGCCCAAACCATTCGCCTCATCGGGGAGGTCATCGGGTTTCCGCGCCATCTGTCCCAGCATGTCGGGGGCTTTGTCATCACCAAGGGGCGGCTTGATGAACTTTGTCCGATTTCAAACGCCGCGATGGAGGACCGCACGGTCATTGAATGGGACAAGGATGACATCGACACGCTGGGTATTCTCAAGGTCGATATTCTGGGGCTTGGGATGCTCAGTTGTATCCGAAAATCATTTGATTTGTTGCAGCTGCATGAAAAACAAACGCTGTCGATTGCGCAGGTGCCGCAGGCTGACACCGCCACCTATGACATGCTGTGCGTTGCGGATGCGGTGGGCGTGTTTCAGGTCGAAAGCCGTGCGCAGATGAATTTCCTGCCCCGTATGAAGCCCCGCGAATTCTATGATTTGGTGATCGAGGTCGCTATCGTGCGGCCCGGCCCGATCCAAGGCGGTATGGTGCATCCCTATATCAACCGCCGCCAAGGGCGTGAGAAACCGGAACCCTTTGGCAGTGCATTGTCCGAGGTCACGCGCAAAACCCTTGGGGTGCCTTTGTTCCAAGAACAGGCGATGCAGATTGCTGTCGTGGGGGCAGGGTTCTCGCCGGAAGAGGCCGACCATCTGCGCCGGTCTTTGGCGTCGTTTCGGCGGATGGGCACTATCGGGACGTTCCGGGATAAATTCATCAATGGGATGCTCGCCAATGGCTACCCACCTGATGTGGCAGAACGGTGTTTTGGTCAAATCGAAGGGTTCGCGGAATACGGGTTTCCCGAAAGCCATGCGGCGGCGTTTGCGATGCTGGCCTATGTGTCTGCTTGGCTGAAATGCCACCACCCAGCCGTCTTTGCCTGCGCGCTTCTGAATTCCCAGCCGATGGGGTTTTATGCCCCTGCGCAAATCGTGCGCGATGCGCGTGAGCATCAGGTTGAGGTGCGCCCGATCAGTGTGAACCACAGCACGTGGGACAACACGCTGGAACGGCGCATGGACGGCGCATTGGCGCTAAGGCTCGGGTTTCGCCAGATCAAAGGGTTTAAAGAGGAAGACGCGGATTGGATCGTGGCCGCACGCGGCAACGGGTATTCGGACCCCGAAGGAATATGGCTGCAGGCCGGCATCGCGCCTGCCACCCTTGAAAAGCTGGCCGAGGCAGATGCGTTTTGTGATACGGGCCTGAACCGCCGCGATGCGCTTTGGCATGTCAAAGCGATCAAGGGGGTCAACCCGTTGCCTTTGTTTGACAATTCAATCGAAGGGGAAGGGATCGTTGAACCTGTGGTGAACTTGCCGACGATGAACTTGGGCGAGGAAGTGGTTGAGGACTATGTCTCAATTCGGATGTCGTTGCGCGCCCATCCGATGGAGCTGTTGCGCCCGTCAATGGGGGAAATCATCCCGCATGCGGAACTGCTCAGCGCGCCGTTGAAGCGTACTGCGGTCTGTGGATTGGTGATCACGCGCCAGCGCCCCGGAACGGCATCTGGTGTTGTCTTTCTTACGCTGGAGGACGAAACCGGCGTGTCCAATGTTATCGTGTGGCCCAAGGTCTATGAACAATACCGCCGCACTGTGATGGGCGGGCGGCTGTTACGGGTGCACGGCTTTTTGCAACGCGAAGGAAGCGTTGTTCACCTGATCGCGCAGCACATTGAGGATATGTCCCATTGCCTAAGTGAACTTGGTCATCCGATGGATGATGCGATCGGTGAAACAC
>JAHBAO020000253.1 GCA_018500065.2 Octadecabacter sp.
CTCCATTCCCGCCGTGCTGGACCTCGTGAAACAACACAAAACCACGCTGATTTTCCACAACACCCGCGCGCAGGCGGAAATTTATTTTCATAACCTTTGGCTTGCCAATGATGACGGTCTGCCCATCGGCATTCATCACGGCAGCCTTAGCCGCGATCAACGCACAAACGTCGAGGCCGCGATGGTGCGCGGGGACTTGCGGGCGATTGTCTGTACCGGAAGCCTCGATTTGGGGATTGATTGGGGCGATGTCGATCTGGTGATCCAGATCGGCGCACCCAAAAACGTCAAGCGCCTGATCCAGCGCATTGGCCGCGCCAACCACCGCTATAATGCGCCGTCCAAGGCCGTGCTGGTGCCGGCCAACCGGTTTGAGGTGGTGGAATGTATCGCTGCACTTGAGGCCGCGAAAGCCCATGATCTGGATGGCGATCCAAAGGGGGCTGGTCCGCGCGATGTCTTGTGCCAACACATCCTGATTACTGCATGCAGTGGGCCTTTTGATGCGACTGACCTGTTCCATGAGATCAAGACAGTCGGCGCGTTTAGCGATCTTAACCTTGCTGCGTTTGATGATTGCTTGGATTTCTGCGCAACGGGCGGCTACGCGCTACAAGCCTATGACCAGTGGAAGCGCCTGAAAAAGGTGGATGGAAAATGGCAGTTGCGAGACCCGCGCGCCGCCGCCCGCATCCGTATGAACATCGGCACTATCTTTGATATCGAAACGTTAAAGGTGAAGTTCCGTCGTTCCGCCAAGACCTTAGGTGAGGTCGAAGAAAGCTTTGCGGCGTCCCTCACGAAAGGGGATACCTTTCTGATCGGCGGTAAGATCGTGCGGTATGAAGGGTTGAACCAACTGGTCGTCGAGGTCAGCCGCGAAAAAGGGCGCGCGCCCAAGGTCGCCACGTTTAGCGGGACGAAATTTTCAACCTCCACCCAACTCAGCCAGCGTATTTTACAGATGTTTCAACAAGACGCATGGCCTGAAACGCCCGTGCACACCACCCAGTGGCTGCAGCTTCAGCGTGAGATTTCCAAACTGCCGGAACCTGGGCGCATTTTGGTCGAAAGCTTTCCAACTGACGGGCAGGAAAACACAGTTGTCTACGGGTTTGCAGGCGTAAACGCGCATCGCACGCTCGGCCTGATCCTGACGCAGCGTATGGAGGCAGCAGGCCTGAAACCGCTTGGATTTGTGGTGACGGACTATGCGTTGATGATCTGGGGTTTAACGCCTGTCACCGATGTCACGCCACTGTTTAACCCAAGAAATCTGCGTGATGGGTTGGAAACTTGGCTGGCAGGGAATGCGGTAATGAAGCGTACGTTTCGCGTGGCGGCGACCGTGGCTGGATTGATCGAGCGAAACTCGCGTCAGGGGCGCAAATCAGGGCGGCAGGCCACGTTCTCAAGCGATATTCTTTATGACACTCTTGCAAAGTATGACCCCAATCACCTGATGCTGCGCATTACCCGCGAAGAAGCGATGCGTGGCTTGGTTGATTTTGGCCGCATTGAGGACATGTTGCAGCGCACCCAAGGCCATGTTGACCACGTGGTTCTGGACCGCGTAACCCCGCTTGCAGCACCGCTTTTCCTTGAACCCGGACGCATACCCGTCTTTGGCGACGGCCGTGAAAAACTTTTGCAAGACCGCGCAGCTGAACTGATGCGCGATGCTGGATTAGAGGACTTATAACATGTCGGACTACGCGTTCACCCTTTGCGGCGCGCAACTGAAGGCCCGTGCTGACGGGGCGTTGTGGTGGCCAGAGCAGCGCCTACTTTGCGTGTCTGACCTGCATTTGGGCAAGTCCGAACGCATCGCGCGGCGTGGCGGCACCCTACTCCCCCCATATGAGACGGTTGAGACCCTTTGGCGGCTCGAAGAGGCGATCAATCAAACGGATCCGCAAACCGTCATTTGCCTAGGCGACAGCTTTGACGACATCAGTGCGGCCCATGCCATCGACGATGAAACGCGCACAGCGTTGGTACGCTTGCAAGCGGGACGGGAATGGGTCTGGATCGAGGGCAACCACGACCCCGGCCCCGTTGATCTTGGGGGTGCACATCGCGCGCAGCTTAAGCTCGGGCCACTGACATTCAGACATATCACCAAACCTGACACCAAAGGCGAAATTTCAGGTCACTATCACCCGAAAGCCGCCATCGCTGGCGCAGCTCGCAAGCCATGTTTCTTAGTTGATAAGGTACGCCTAATCTTGCCAGCATTCGGAGCCTACACTGGCGGGCTTTCGGCGCGCCATGATGTATTGGCCCGTGCAATGGCGCCAGACGCGATCGCCATTTTGACAGGGGCAACTGCGACCTCCGTTCCTTTGGCAGCGTGCCTTAGGCGGTGATGATCCCCGCATCAATAAGATTGGCGCGGTATTTAGGTCCAATCGGAATAGTGCCACCACAGGCCAGTTCGACAACTTCACGCCCCTCAGCTTGCGTAACCCCAGCAATCATCGTTCTAGAGACCCAGTGAGACCTGTGAACGCAAAATCCAGGTTCGACATCAATCTCAGTCACCGCATCGCGCAGGCGCATCAACAACCGGTGCTCGGACCCGTCTGACGTAACGACCCGAACGTGGTGATTGTCTGAATATATCCGCACCAAACGCACATTCTCATCAACTGGAAGCCGACCCAACAGGCGATCACGGGTGGAGGAACCCGACGGAAACACAAGGGAGTCACGAACAGCACGGCGAAATGCAATCGTTCCTGCCGCAATCGCTAATACACACGCCATCGCTGACCAAACACCCATCACTTGATATGCACCATCGCCGCCAACAACCCAGTTCAAAACAA
>JAHBAO020000389.1 GCA_018500065.2 Octadecabacter sp.
GGTAGCGAGAGCGCCCTTCGAGGAACTACTATTAGCGTTGTTTCGTTTGAATTTTAACGCCTAATTGGTCAAGCAAGATTGAAAAAATGCAAGACGTGATGCTGCACAGCTGTGCCACCGGGCGGAAAGCGCCGAGCAAAATATTATACTGCTAGTGTGGCAATTCCCCACAGAATTAGCCCAAAGCCTAACGGCTTTGTAAGATGTTTGCCGATGTCTGGCAGCTTTTCGAGTGTCATGAGGAGTGTCGCTCCTCCCATCCACAAAAGATCCATTATTCCGCCGACGAAGCCAATCACCATCAGCCCCCAGCAGCACGCAACACAATAGACGCCGTGATGAAATCCCATGGACACTCCACCGACGAACCCGGGTCTCCAGTGCGCGAGAAATTGAAACATGGGGGAACGACAGTGAGCTAGGCATTTGTCTTTGAGAGACGTAAATTGATAGACACCCGCAGATATCAAAAGCACCGCCGAAAAGACATTAGATATTGATTTTCCCATTTTGGTGAGAAGCCCAAGTTCGATCAACCAAAGCTGGGCGAGGGAAATTAATGCGGCAAAACCAACCCAAACAACAAAGAAGCCCAAGACGACACCAATCGACCCTACCCTACTGCCATTAGCTGACGTGATAAGGTCCTCATAAGCGCGCATCGTGGGCACAAACGTTGGCCCCATCATTGCCGCCATCATAATCGCCCACATCGCAAACAAGCCGGCAAACTGACCGGGCATCATAGACATGGGGGCGGCCACCATGCTGAACATTACCCACCACGCCCACAGAACAATCAGGAAAAACCCGATCCAAAACACGTTTCTCGTAAGCGTTTGCTGCATGTTTAGTGGTGGCTTTCAGTAAAATCTTGAGAAATACGAGAGTTCAAAACCGGAAGACCAGTGCCCTATAACAAAGCAACTTAGAGCTTTGAATTGTCCTTTTTCAGGAAGGCAAAGATCCAGACACCAACAATGACGAAGCTGAAGACTGCATTCCAACTCGCCATGGACAAGCTAAGAAATTGCCAGGCGACCTGGTCACACATCACAAGATTCACCGGAGTATCGGTTGATAACAAATCTTCCACCGGTAGGTCTAATCCCGTCCCGGTACACGACGTTGGGCCCTGCCACCATTTCCGTTCGACGCCTGTATGAAAGACGCCGATAGTTGCCGTTACAAGAACAGTCGCGGCTCCAAAAAGGTAGGCGAACCTAAACCGCAACCCTACCAGAACGACAAGGCCAATCAGAACCGCGATCGCGTGGGGATATCGTTGCCATATGCACATCGGACATGGTGCGTAGCCAAGCGCCTGAAAGATCCATGCGCCCGCCAATAAGGCTGCGGATCCGGCAGCGGCGATTAGCCCGATTTTATGAGAGGGATATGTCATTTGGTTTTCCAAGCAGCTATCAGTTTTGGTGACATTATCGAACGGAGTTTAGATCATCCATCCGATTAGACCCTTATTTCGACAGAGTTTTGTATCCGTTTGTAGCAGCGCGAGTTGAACTTAAGCACGGCTGAACAGAAGAAGGTCAGCGGTCTTGGGGCATACTCGTTATTACCGAGCGTTTACTCAAAGCAACGAAATCGACAAAAGCGTAAGACTGATCCATATGACCAAAATTTCCGCAAGGACCCGAATTGTCGGTGTAGCTACTGCGGCACCCCCTGCCCCCTCGCCTGAAAACAGGGACTAAGACGCGCATGTGACAACGATCCGATCTGCGATCAATTCACCCAATGGGCAATTTGCGGTGTTTCTTCTCAACATAGCTGTGCGAGGCTTTGCTACACTTCATCGGCCTGACTGCCTGCAACTTAGGGCACCACCACATTTGGGCAGCCGTCGCCACCTATGAAGACGGGTTGATTGGTAATTGAGAATGCAAATAAATATGTCGATACTTAAAATGCGACTTCAACTTTTTTCGTCAGATTAATTTCTTCAGCCAACTTGCGTATAAAGGTCAGCCGCAGACGGCTATCAACAAGCTCAACGGCAACATCGCTTGGCCAATCCATTTTCGACGTTTTCTTCGTCGATGACCAGATACGCGGACCAATCGAAATCATCTGGAAATTCAGCGTAAGACGCGCGAATGGTTTCACGCTCGGCGGCAGATCGTACAGTGTAGCAAATTCGTCAAATAGCCAAGTGACCGACAATGCATCAAGCGTTGCCCCGTCTGGCATAAAGAAATCCACTACGCCGTCTACGAACACATGAGGACGGCCAGACAACGGAACGGCGCGACCTAAGGGGCAAAGAAAGCCCGGTGGTCAGCGAACGGTTCAAAATGGCGTCCCCAATGAGTGTCTTTTATCGTTCAAACGGGTTCGGAAACGCATCCACGAAACGATCACGTGACATCAATCCACGTCACCATTCCGTCAGCTTGATGGGACAACATATGGCAATGCAAAAGCCATCGCCCGCGGTTCGTGAACTGACAGGCGATAATCCGCGTCTGCCCCGGTTCCAGCAGCGTTGTATCGCGGTAATCACCGATCGAACCGTCAGTCCCGATTTCGTAAAAATGCTGACCATGCAGATGGATCGCGTGGGGCCATCCAGTCGCGTTCACAAGACGAATCGTCATCGCCGTATCTCGCTCAATTCGCACAAGGGGCTGGCCGGACAAGCCTGATTGATCATTGAAAGCCCAGCCCGCAAATCCCCTATGCGCGCCGCCCCCTGCCCCGCCTTGCATGACTAGCTCAACATCTTGCGCCGCTCGGCCAAATGGAGCGGCAGGGTTTGAGGGCAACGCTGAAACCCCAACCTTCCGTCTTGTCCGTTCTCCCGACGCCGAAAGACCGCCGAGAATAACTGCATCCTCGCGAACGTCATTCACGATGATTTCGCCCGTCACGTCCCCTATCACATCGGCCCGCTGGCCCGGCCCAAGCGTTAGAACGCCAAAAACACGCGGGTCTGCCAACGGCATACCGTCCAGCGCCACAAGACGACCGTTCATCCCTGTTATCTGCACCGCGACGATGCGGTCCGTCGCCGTGTTGATCAGCCGCAACCTTATCCGGTCGCCAATTCGAACTGGTTGTGGATCAGATAAATGGGCCTTTTGGACGTTCCCGATACGACCAAGCGTTGTGAACGCTAAAGTATCGGTATCGGGGTCAAATCGCCCGCTGGCGTCTATCTTCAAATCCAAAAGCTGCACGGTTATGTCGCGGTCGACGTCCGGTGGGTGAGTTTCTGTAATGATCAAAGGACCAAACAAGCCCCGCGCCACCTGATCATAAGATAAATAATGCGCGTGATACCAATACGTGCCCGCATCGGGCACCGAAAACCTGTATTCAAACGATTGGCGCGGGGACAAAACTTCTTGTGTCAACATGGATACGCCGTCCATCGCGTTGGGCACACGAATACCATGCCAGTGGATCAGCGTCCCTTCCTCCAGCGCGTTGTCCAACCGCGCGTCCAATCTGTCACCCTGCTGTAATCGAATTTCTGCGCCGGGGAAGGTGCCGTTATATGTCATCATCTGCGACGCCGGGCCATCTACGCCGGAAAGGCGCACATCACTCGGTTCGGCGCGAAAAATTAGCGACCTGTTCGCGGCCAACGCGCGGGTTGCGGGTACGGCTGCGGCCAGCGCTGCGGCAGACACCGACAACATGTGTCGCCGGTTCATTTTTTGCACTGCCGATGCTCCGCTTCCAACTTTGGTTCGTCGATTTTCAACGCACGGGTTCCATCGCCAATTGCGCCAGATCATTCAGAATCGGGCAATCTGGCCGGTTATCGCCAGAACAACACTCAACCAAATGCGCGAGAGTAGATCGCATGGATTGTAGTTGTTTGATTTTGTCATCAATCACGCTCAGATGATCCTTTGCGACCGCTTTGACCTGCGCACTTTCGCGAGTTTGATCCTCGTAAAGCGCCATCAATGTCCGGCAGTCTTCAATCGTGAAACCCAAGGCCCGCGCGCGGCCTAAGAACGCCAATTTATGAAGGTCGTTATCGCGAAAAACGCGATATCCATTTTCTGACCGCTGCGGCGTGACCAATTTGATGTCTTCATAGTAACGGATCGTTTTCGCTGGAAGGCCTGTTCGGTCCGCGACATCTCCGATGTTCATACCTGATACTCCTTATTCTGCTGGAACTGTTGATCGCACGATTGCCGAAGGCGCGACCAAATGACGTTCATCCATGGCCGGTTTGATCCGCCGCAGACGCAACGCGTTGGTCAGCACAAACACCGAACTCAATGCCATTGCCCCTGCCGCCAGAACGGGCGACAAAAGAACGCCGAACGCTGGGTACAACACGCCCGCCGCGACTGGGATCAGCGCCACGTTATAGCCGAACGCCCAGCCGAGGTTTTGCTTGATATTCGTCATCGTCTTTTGCGACACCGTGAACGCGTTCACTACACCGCGCAGATCGCCCGACATCAACACTACATCTGCACTTTCGATGGCAACGTCCGTGCCTGTGCCAATCGCTATGCCGACATCTGCATGCGCCAGCGCAGGTGCATCATTAATCCCGTCACCTACGAACGCGACCTTGCCGTGCTTGCGCAGATCATTCAGCGCCGCAACCTTGCCGTCAGGCAAAACGCTGGCAACGATATGATCAATTCCGATATCACGGGCAATTGCCTCTGCGGTTTCGCGTTTGTCGCCCGTAATCATCGCAACCTTCAAGCCAAGATCATGTAGCGCCGCAATCGCCACGCGGCTGGCGGGTTTAACGGGGTCAGACACGCCAATAACTGCCGCGATTTTTCCGTCAATGGCGGCAAAAAGCGCTGTGCGACCTTGACGCGCAAGATCGGTTTCCACCGTCGCCAAACCCTCCAGATCGATCCCCTCACGGATCATCAGACGATCTGCGCCGACCAATATTGTGACCCCTTCGACTATGGCCTGCACTCCGTAGCCCGTTATGGAAGCAAAGTCAGATACATCCAGACGCGCGGCCCCTTCCGCGCGTGCACCACGCACGATGGCTTCAGCTATGGGGTGTTCGGATCGGCCTTCGACAGCGGCAATCTGAGCCAACACATCCGCGCGAACAAATCCGTCAGCCAGCACCAGTTCTGTAAGCTCTGGCCGTCCTTCCGTGACAGTGCCTGTTTTGTCTAAAGCAACGACGCCCACGGTGCCCAATTCTTGCAGCGCATCTCCTTTGCGGAACAACACGCCCATTTCGGCAGCCCGCCCCGTGCCGACCATGATCGACGTGGGCGTCGCCAGACCCATCGCACAAGGGCACGCGATGATCAGCACCGACACACCTGCGACCAGCGCATAGGTCAACGCGGGCGATGGTCCGAACACCGCCCAAACCGCAACTGTTAGTATTGCCAATGCCATGACAGCGGGAACGAACCACAACGTAATCCGGTCGACCAAGCCTTGAATGGGGAGTTTAGCCCCTTGCGCATCTTCAACCATACGAATGATCTGGGCCAGTGTCGTGTCGTTACCAACGCGCGTTGCGCGCACAGTCAGGCTGCCTGCACCGTTCACGGTACCACCAGTGACGGATGCGCCTACACCTTTGGATACTGGCACTGGTTCGCCTGTAATCATGCTTTCATCAACGTGGCTTTCGCCCTCGTTAACCTCACCATCCACAGCGACGCGTTCACCTGGCCGCACGACGATCAAATCGTTGACCGACAAGGTTGCAATATCGACCTCGATCACGTCCCCATCGCGCAAAACGCGCGCCGTCTGCGCCTGCAACCCTAGTAATTTCTGGATCGCCGCTCCCGTGCGTCCCTTCGCGCGCGCCTCAAGCCAACGCCCAACAAGCACCAAAACAACGATCACCGCTGCGGCCTCATAATATACTGCGCGCACCGCGTCCGGCATCAAGGACGGAGCAAAGGTTGCAACCAGCGAATAAACGTACGCAGCCCCCGTCCCCACAGCGACGAGGCTGTTCATATCCGGCGCGCCCTTTAACAGCGCGGGAAAACCCTTGGTGTAAAACGTACGCCCCGGTCCAACCAAAACAGCCGTCGTCAAAACGAACTGCACCAGCCAACTGGACTGCTGGCCGATTGTGTTTTGGATCAACATATGAATAACAGGGATCAGGTGGCTGCCCATTTCAATCAACAACACAGGCAACGCTAACACTGCGGCGATCATAACGCGCCGCGCAAGGCCGCGCGCCTCTTCTTCTTTGCGCGCCACTCGGTCTTGACCGTCATTTGCTTCTGCGATGGTGGTCGGGTAACCCGCTTTGGTTGCGGCGCGCATCAATGCTGCGGTATCTGTAACTCCTTGCAGGTAGGTCACCTTCGCCGTTTCCGACGCTAGATTGACGTTTACATCTACCACACCCGGCACCCCTTGAAACGCCAGATCAACTCGGCCGACACAGGACGCACACGACATTGATGCCACGTTGAAAACCACATCCGCTTGCCGCGCGGGATAGCCAAGTTCGCGCAACGCCTGAACCGCCTTAGTCACATCCTCGGGCTCGCCGATCTGGAAACGCGCGGTTTCCGATGCAAGATTCACTGACACGTTTGTCAACCCGTCCACCGCCAGAAGCCCTTTCTCGACACGTCCGACGCAGGACGCGCAGGACATACCTTCGACGGATAGCGATATTGTCTGATGTTCGGTCATAACGGTCTTCTCTCTTTGGTTCACCCTTTAGATAGGGATTCCAGCTACTGGAAGGTCAAGAACAAAGTTTCAACAATGGGCGGGTCTAAGAAATTTGATCAAACTAATTGACCTTACACCAACTGGAAGCACTACATCATTCGTTATGAACAACTAGATGAGGATTTCATGAAGTTTAGCGTTCCAAAAATGAGCTGTGGCCATTGCACCAGCACTATCGAAAAAGCAGTTAAGGCCGCGTACGCGTCAGCGACGATCACCTGTGATCTCTCTGACCGGACGGTGACCATCCAAGGCAACATGCCTGCGGATGAATTGAGCAACGTGATCAACGGCGCGGGTTATGAAAACACGCTTGTCGCTGCCTGACGACCACTTGCCCGTAACAAGAAGCCACCGCCTGCCGGGCGGGCGGTGGCCGACGTTATGATTACTGATTGGCCAAACGTGTTTGTTGGACCGTTTCTGTCAAAAGTTCCGCTTCAACAAATCCGGGTAGCAATTCGTCACCAATCACGAAGGACGGTGTCCCGTTGAACCCAAGCGCCTGCGACAACCGCGATGTTGTTTCGATATGTTCAGCGATCTCCGCGCTTTCCATGTCTTCCAGCAGTTGATCGATATCAAGCCCGACGAGGTCTGCGACCCGCAACACGGATGCTTCTTCCGCTCGTCCCTCCATGCTCATCATGGCCCAGTGAAACTCCTCATATTTTCCCTGACTGCGTGATGCAAGCGCGGCTTTCGCTGCAAACACCGAACCATCGCCGAGGATTGGCCACTCGCGGTAAACAAGGCGAATATTCGGATCAGCATCCAGCATTGCCTGAACTTCAGGCATGGCCTGTCGGCAGTATGGGCAATTATAATCGAAAAACTCGATAACCGTGACGTCACCATCGGGATTTCCTAGCACTGGCGCGTTCGGGTCCTGTTCCAGCAACAGTCGCTGCGACGTCAGGATGTCGGCCTGACTTTCCGCTTGCGCCGCGGCCTCACGGCGCTGCAAGATATCGACGGCCTGCATAATGATCTCAGGGTTCTCAAGGATCGTTTCGAGCACGAGCTCTTTGACGCGATCTTCACCAAGTTCGTCAGCTAGAGCGCCAAATGGCAAGGCGATCAGTGTCGCCGCAAGAACGGCATTTCGTAGTATCATGGGTGTTTCCTTATTGCTGTTCGGCTAAACTTCGTTCGGCCTGAACCTCTCGTTCACGGTCAGGCCAAGTAGATTTGATGTAGGCGAGAATATTCCAGATTTCTTGGTCGCTCAGTGTGTCGGCGAACCCAGGCATGCCGCTGTCAAAATCCATGCCCTGCTGTTTCAGCAGCTCGGTTCCGCCAAGTTGTGTGTAGCCAAACAACACTGAGTCCGGGTGATGCCATGTATGCCCCGTTCTATCATGCGGCGGCGCGGGCAGTCGCCCGTCTGCCCCTGGACTTTGCCAATCTGCTTGCCCTTCGAGATTGGCACCGTGGCAGGCCGCACAATTTTCAACGTATAGGTCTTGCCCCGCCGCGATGTCGACGCGCGCGGGTTGCACGAGACTGCCGGGAGGCGGCGCATCCGATGTTTGTGCCAACGCAGCCCATCCAGCGATGGATGAAATCGCAATAGCCAAAGCAGTCATTATTACTGATCGTTTCATGCGACATCTATCCATGTCCGCATACCTGCCGCAGAATGCGACAACATATGGCAATGAAAGAGCCACTTGCCCGGATTGTCAGCTCGGAACGCGATTTCTGTTGTTCGCCCGGCATAGGTCAGAATCGTATCCCGCATCGGGCCGAATTGCCCGTCCTCCAGAACCTCGCGGAAATGCATTCCGTGAAGATGCATGGCATGGGGAAACCTTGTCTCGTTCTCAATCTTGAGCTTCACCATTTCCCCCCGCGAGAATCCAGCCAACGGTGTTTCGGTCATCCCGACCACGCCATTGAACGACCAGAATTGGTTTGCCTCCGCAAGCTGGCGAAAAGTCATCTCTTCGCCATCAAGAACAGCGGTGTTCAGCCGGCCCATCGCGCCGCCTTCCATCCGCAACGTCACTGCGGTCGCATCAGACACATCAGTGATATGTTCGCCATGATTGGGCGGCAAAGGCTGCGGCGCGTCACGAGTGGAGACGGACGAACGGGCGGTCACGGGAAACGCTGCCTGTGGCAGGAGTTGTTCGTCTATTGTGCGCAGAAGGTACGCCGCCTCGCCCTCTTCGGCTGTGACGTCAACGAACAAGTCAACACGTTGACCCGGGGCCAACGGAAACTCCCCGTTAACCTTTTCGGGTTTATCCAAAGGCATCCCGTCATACGCCATAACCCAGCCTTCCAGACCCATGAGACTGAGAACAAAAATGCGGGCATTGGCGGCATTGATCAGCCGCAAGCGAAGCCGGTCACCCTGTTTGACATCGCTGCTAAACTGGTAGTCACCATTTGTCGTAATAAAGTTGCCGTTGCGACCCCCGTGGCTCCGATCGTGTGGGGCCTCAAAGTCTGGGTCCAACTGCGCGGTATCCGGGTTAATCAGCCAATCATCCAGAAGCAAAACTTCTTCTTGATCAATATCAGGAGCTTCGTCTTCCTCAACAATCAGCGCGCCATAAAGACCGCGTGCAACTTGTTCTACCGATTTGTTGTGCGCGTGAAACCAATACGTTCCAGCGTCAGGCACTACGAAATCGTAGTCGAAAGTCTGACCGGGTTCGACAGCATCTTGCGTCAGTCCTGAAACACCATCCATCGCATTGTCGATACGGATTCCGTGCCAGTGAATGGAACTGCCTTGTGGCAATTCATTGACGAACTGTCGCTGAACTCGTGCTCCTTTAGCAACCTGAATCGTCGGCCCTGGCGTCAGGCCCTCATATCCCCAAACATCTGTTTGCGCGTAACCGTCCGGCGCAAGTTGCATCGAAGCCAGACGTGCCGTGATCGATGTGAAGCCCTCATTCTGGGCCAATCCCATGTGGGGAGACAACGTCGCCGCGCCCAAAGCCGCGCTACCTTGGAGAAGTTTTCGTCTGGTCAATATCATTTCATTCATCCTATGGAGCGGGGCCCACAGCGGCCCCGGTGTCTATAACTCGTTCCCAAGCAGCGGATCGCCTTCGATTAGATAGGTCGCTATTGCGGTAAGATCTTCGGGCGTCAGGAACTTTGAATTCATCTGCACAACCTCTGCCATAGACCCTCCAAATGCGTCGCCAGAAGGGGTGATACCGGTCCGCAGCGCATAGGCGAAGTTCGCAACCGTCCAATCACCGTCCCGCAGGTCACTGGCTTGAATAGAAGGCGCTTTCGATCCGCCCGGAAGCGTGAGGTTACCTGCAAACCGTTGGGCCAAATCCCGCCCACCAACCAGATTGCGGGGCGTATGGCAGGCCGCACAATGTTCCACACCGTTCACAAGTTCACGGCCACGGTTCCATTCGTCTGACTGTCCTTCGACGGGTTCTGTTGGCGGATCATAAAGATATGCTGCGCGCCACAGCTTCAGACCCCAACGCTGGTTGAAGGGAAA
>JAHBAO020000190.1 GCA_018500065.2 Octadecabacter sp.
CACGGCCAACCTGTTTAGCCACCGCCGCTTTATGTCGGGTGCTGCAACCAACCCCGACCCGGAGATTTTTGCGTGGTCCGCGGCCACGGTCAAAAACTGCATGGATGCGACCCATAAACTGGGGGGCGAAAACTATGTTCTGTGGGGCGGCCGTGAAGGCTATGAAACCCTGCTGAACACCGATTTGAAACGCGAACGCCAGCAGGCGGGGCGGTTCTTGCAGATGGCCGTCGAATACAAGTACAAGATCGGGTTCAAGGGCGCGATTTTGGTGGAGCCCAAGCCGCAAGAGCCCTCAAAGCATCAATATGATTTCGACGTGGCGACTGTTTACGGCTTCCTCAAGGAGTTCGGACTTGAGGGTGAAGTCCAGATGAACATCGAACAGGGCCATGCGATTTTGGCGGGCCATTCGTTTGAACACGAACTGGCGCTTGCGGCGTCGCTGGGCATTTTCGGGTCCATTGATATGAACCGCAACGATTACCAGTCGGGCTGGGACACGGACCAGTTCCCCAACAATGTGCCAGAGGTCGCGCTGGCCTATTACGAAGTCCTCAGGGCGGGCGGCTTCACCACAGGGGGCACGAATTTTGATGCCAAGCTGCGGCGCCAATCGCTGGACCCTGTTGACCTGATCGCGGGCCATGCAGGGGCGATGGATGTCTGCGCGCGCGGGTTCAAAGCGGCCCACGCGATGCTGGCGGACGGCACGCTAGAGGCGATGCTCGACGAGCGCTACGCAGGTTGGAAGAGCGCGGAGGGCAAAGCGCTGCTCGATAGCGACTTTGCCACGATCGCAGCTAAGGTCAACGCGGACGCGATTAACCCGCAACCCCGTTCGGGCCGTCAGGAAATTCTCGAAAATATCGTCAACCGCTTCGTTTAGAGGCCCCAGGGAGGAAGACCATGAAAAATATCAAAGGACCTGCGCTGTTCTTGGCGCAATTTGCCACCGATGAAGCGCCGTTCAACTCTTGGGACAGCATCACCAAATGGGCCGCCGATTGCGGCTATAAGGGGGTGCAGGTGCCCAGTTGGGATGCCCGCCTGATTGATCTGGACAAGGCCGCGACCAGCAAAGATTATTGCGACGACTTCAAAGGACAGGCGCGCGAAAACGGTGTTGAGGTCACCGAGCTTTCGACCCACCTGCAAGGCCAGCTTGTTGCGGTGCATCCCGCCTATGATACGGCCTTTGACGGCTTTGCCGACCCTGCGGTGCGGGGTAACCCCAAGGCGCGGCAGGAATGGGCTGTCGATCAGGTCAAGAAGGCGATCTCGGCGTCAAACAACATGGGCATAAAGAACCATGCGTCATTTTCGGGCGCATTGGCTTGGCCCTATGTTTATCCGTGGCCGCAACGCCCTGCTGGCCTGATCGAGACCGCCTTTGACGAACTGGCGCGCCGCTGGCGGCCTATTCTGGATCACGCAGAGGAAAATGACGTCAACATCTGCTACGAAATCCACCCCGGCGAAGACCTGCATGACGGTGCCACGTTCGAGATGTTCCTGGAGCGTGTGGACAACCATGCGCGCTGCAACATGCTTTACGACCCCAGCCATTATGTCCTGCAATGTATGGATTATCTGGACAACATCGACATCTACAAAGACCGCATCAAGATGTTCCACGTCAAGGATGCGGAGTTCAATCCGACGGGTCGCCAAGGCGTCTATTCCGGTTATCAGCCATGGGTGGATCGCGCGGGGCGCTTCCGGAGCCTTGGCGATGGTCAGGTCGATTTCGGGGCGATCTTTTCGAAAATGGCAGCCAATGATTTCGACGGCTGGGCTGTCGTGGAATGGGAATGCTGCCTGAAACATCCCGAAGACGGGGCGCGCGAGGGCGCGCAGTTTGTCAAGGATCACATCATCCGCGTGACCGAACGTGCCTTTGACGACTTTGCCGATGGGGGCGCGGACGAGGCCGCAAACCGCAAAATGCTGGGGATCGACTGATGGCACGTATCAGACTTGGCATGGTCGGCGGGGGCAATGACGCCTTTATCGGCGGGGTGCACCGCATCGCCAGCCGCATTGATGACCGTTTTGAACTGGTCGCAGGCGCGCTGTCCTCGACGCCCGAGAAATCCGCCGCCAGCGCCGCGGCCCTCGGGATTGAGCGCAGCTATGGCAGTTTTGCCGAGATGGCCGAGGCCGAGGCCGCCCGCGAGGACGGCATCGAGGCTGTGTCGATCGTCACGCCCAATCACGTGCATGCCGCAGCGGCCAAGGCGTTTCTGGCGCAGGGCATCCATGTGATCTGCGACAAACCTTTGACCTCCACGATGGAGGACGCCGCCGCCCTTGAGCAGGCGGTGGCGCAGGCTGAGGCGCTGTTCGTGCTGACGCATAACTATACCGGCTATCCGATGATCCGGCAGGCCCGCGATATGGTGGCCTCTGGCGCACTGGGGAAGATCCGCATCGTGCAGGCGGAATACCCGCAGGACTGGCTGACCTCGTCGATGGAAAACGAGGGGCTGAAACAGGCGGAATGGCGCACGGATCCGGCGCGGTCCGGTGCGGGCGGCTCGATCGGTGACATCGGGACACATGCCCACAACCTTGCGTGTTTTGTCACGGGGCTGGAGGTCGAAAGCCTTGCGGCCGATCTTCAGGCCTTTGGTGCGGGCCGCACACTGGATGACAACGCCCATATGATGCTGCGCTTTGCGGGCGGCGCGCGGGGCATGTTGTGGTCCAGCCAAGTGGCACCGGGCAATGAAAATGCCCTGAAGCTGCGCGTTTACGGCGAGAAGGGCGGGTTGGAATGGTGTCAGGAAGACCCCAACTATCTGTGGATCACCCCCCACGGCGAACCCAAGCGCTTGCTGACCCGCAATGGCGCCGGCGCGAGCGAGGCATCCCAAGCGGTCAGCCGTATCCCCGGCGGGCACCCCGAGGGCTACCTTGAGGGCTTTGCGACGATCTACAACGAAGCGGCGGATGCCATTCGCGCCGTGCAAGGCGGCGCAGACCGCGCGTCTGCCATGGGCGTTTTGCCCGGTATCACCGCGGGCATGGACGGGATGCGCTTTATCTCGGCCTGCGTTGCCTCTGCGTCGGGCAATGCGGCGTGGACAAAACTATGACCAACCGCCCCGTTCTTGCCCTCAGTCGTGTCAGCAAAAGCTTCGGCCCCGTCGAAGTGCTGCACGGTGTGGACCTTGCCCTGCATGCGGGCAGTGTCCACGCGCTGATTGGCGAGAACGGGGCGGGCAAATCCACCACGATGAAGATTTTGGCCGGATATCAGCCGCCAACATCGGGCGGTGTGATGCTGGACGGCCAGCCGGTGCAGTTCCACAGCCTGCAGGACGGCGAGGCCGCAGGGATCGTGATGATCCATCAGGAATTCAATCTGGCCGAACAGCTGACGGTGGAACAAAATATATTTCTGGGCCGCGAGTTGAAACGCGGGCTGTTGCTGGACAAGACCGAGATGCGCCGCCTGACCCGCGATTACCTGTCGCGCGTGGCCTGCGATGTGTCGCCGGATGCTTTGGTGTCCGGATTGTCCAACTCTGAAAAACAGATGGTCGAGATCGCCAAGGCGCTGTCGCGCAATGCGCGGGTGTTGATTATGGACGAGCCAACGGCCGTTCTGACAAATCGGGAGACCAGCGTGTTGTTTGAACAGGTTGCCGCGTTGCGCGACGGTGGGACGGCGATTTTGTTCACCTCGCACAAACTGGATGAAGTCGCGGAAATTTCGGGTCAGGTGACCATCATGCGTGACGGTGATGTGGTGCATGCAGGCCCGACCGAAAGGGTGAACGAAGACGATATGGCCACCGCGATGGTGGGGCGTGATGTTTCTGACCTATATCCGGCCAAGCCCGGAGTGGCGGCGGATGCGCCTGTGGTCCTGAGCGTCGAAAACCTGAGCGTGCCGGGCTTTGCGCAGGATGTTTCGTTCGATCTGCGGCAGGGCGAAATCCTTGGCATCGGCGGATTGATCGGGTCGGGGCGCACCGAAGTCATGGAAGGGCTTGCCGGTTTGCGCGCTGCGACGGCCAGCCGCGTCACGCTGTTTGATCGCGACGGCCAGTTCAAACGCCCGCGCGACGCGCAGCAAGCAGGGCTGTCCTATTTGACCGAAGATCGCAAGTTGCGCGGCCTGCTGCTGGAACGCGGGATGCGGGAAAACCTGACGCTTGCGAATTTGCATAAATTCGGCGGCCTGTTGATTGACCGTGCCGCCGAGGAGTCCGCGCTGACCCATGCGATAACAGAATTCGATATTCGCGCGGGCACCCGTGATGTGGCTGTCGGCAATATGTCGGGTGGAAACCAGCAAAAGTTGCTGCTGGCCAAGGTCATGTTGTCACAGCCGCGTGTGCTGATTGTCGATGAGCCCACACGGGATATCGATATTGGCACCAAGCAGCAAATCTACGCGTTTTTGCGCAGCCTTGCCGATACAGGACATTCTATAGTTCTGATCACCTCTGAAATGCCCGAATTGATCGGGCTGGCGGACCGCGTGTTGGTGATGCGGCTGGGCGAGGTCAACGGGACGCTTGCCCAAAACGAGATCAACGAAGACGCAATCGTCCGCCTCTCTATGGGATTGCGCCCAGACCAAAAGCCAAAGCCAGAACAAACGCCAGAAATGGCCTGAGGAATGAACAGATGACTGATACACCCGCCCCCCAAACGGCCAAGCTGCGCATGCCGTCCATGTCTGTTCTTGGCCCGATCGTCGCCCTTTTGGCGCTGCTTGCCATTGGCGCGATGATGAATTCAAACTTTCTGAGTGCGGCGAACATCACCAACGTGCTGGCGCGCTCTGCGTTCATCGGAATTATCGCGGTGGGCATGACCTTTGTGATCACCGCCGGTGGGCTGGATCTTTCGGTGGGGTCGATGGCGGCGTTTATCGCGGGGCTTATGATTTTGGTGATGAATGCCGCTTTGCCCAGTATGGGCATCGGTGTTCCGATCATTTTGCTGGGCATGGTGACGGCCATAGTGGCGGGCATGCTGGCAGGGCTGCTGAACGGGTTTTTGATAACCACGCTGGGGATCGAGGCGTTTATCGTGACACTTGGGTCGATGGGCGTCTACCGCTCGCTGGTCACGTGGCTGGCGGACGGGGGCACATTGTCACTGGATTTCGGGCTGCGAACGTTTTACCGCCCCGTCTACTTTGAGGGCATTCTTGGCATCAGCTGGCCCATCATTGTCTTCGCGCTTGTCGTGATCATCGGCGAGATCATCATGTCGCGCAGTGTTTATGGCCGTCAC
>JAHBAO020000415.1 GCA_018500065.2 Octadecabacter sp.
ATTTTCGTCGCACGGTCGCGGCGCGGCTTGAAATTGAACAGCTCGGGCGTCTCGTCGATGAACTTGGTGTGGTATTCATAGTTCAGAAACGTCGGATGTTTCAGAAGGTTCTCAACGAAAGCGATGTTGGTCGACACCCCGCGAATGCGAAACTCGCGCAGGGCACGGTCCATCCGCCGAATAGTGCCTTCGGGTGTCGACGACCATGCAGTGATTTTTTCCAACAAACTATCATAGTACCGCGTGATTACGGCGCCAGAATATGCTGTTCCGCCGTCAAGACGAATGCCCATACCCGTGGCGGCACGGTAGGTCGTAATACGGCCATAGTCCGGAATAAAGTTGTTCTGCGGGTCTTCGGTCGTCACACGGCATTGCAACGCATGTCCCAACAGTTTTACGTGCTGCTGTGACGGGGCACCTGTTGCTTCAGCTAGCGTCTTGCCTTCTGCAATCAGGATCTGTGCGCTTACGATGTCGATGCCGGTCACTTGTTCGGTGACGGTGTGTTCGACCTGAACGCGTGGATTAACTTCGATGAAGTAAAATTCTCCGCTGTCCATATCCATTAAGAATTCAACGGTGCCAGCACATTCATAGTTCACATGCTCGCAGATTTTCTTGCCGAGGTTACAGATCTGTTTGCGCTGTGTATCGGACAGATAAGGAGCAGGTGCGCGTTCAACCACCTTCTGGTTACGCCGCTGGACCGAGCAGTCGCGTTCATAAAGGTGGTAAATCGCGCCGTGGCTATCGCCGAGGATTTGCACCTCGACGTGACGGGCACGGACAATCATCTTTTCAAGGAAACCGTCGCCATTGCCAAATGCCGCTTCGGCTTCACGGCGCCCTTCGAGAACCTTTTCCTCAAGCTCTTCTTCGTTGTTGATTGCCCGCATGCCGCGGCCACCACCCCCCCAAGACGCCTTCAGCATCAACGGATAGCCAACTTTCTTGGCCTCCTTCTTGATTGCTTTCATGTCATTGCCAAGCACACCAGTGGCCGGGATCACAGGCACGCCTGCTTCAACCGCCACGTCGCGGGCCGAGGCTTTATCGCCCAAAGCGCGCATCGTTTCGGCTTTCGGGCCAATGAAAGTGATGCCCGCAGCCGTGCAAGCGCCCACAAAATCGGGATTCTCAGATAGCAATCCATAGCCCGGGTGGATCGCATCGGCACCAGACATCTTGGCCACGCGAATGATCTCTTCGATGCTAAGGTAGGCGGCAACAGGGCCCATGCCTTTGCCGATCCGGTAAGCCTCATCCGCTTTGAAACGGTGCAGGCCCAACTTGTCCTCTTCGGCATAAACGGCAACTGTTTTCTTGCCCATCTCGTTGGCGGCACGCATCACACGGATCGCAATTTCACCGCGGTTGGCGATCAGGATTTTGTTGAAGTCAGTCATGGTTTCTTTCGCACAGAGAGAGGACTAAAGAGGGCGAGTGCTGAAGATCAGCGTTCCTCTTTCTGCTTGAAAGCGCCTTGTACGATGCGGTCGATCACCATCGCGACAAACAAGATTGCAAAGCCACCAAGAAGGCCCGGACCCTTTGCTGCAAACTGCAAAGCCTCAAGAATTTCGCGCCCTAACCCGCCTCCACCAATCAGCGAGATGATAACCACCATCGACAAACACATCAGGATCGTCTGGTTCACGCCTGTCATGATGGACGGCAAGGCCAGTGGAATTTCTACGTCCTTCAGCAGCTGCCAACGTGATGCACCAAATGCAACGGCCGCTTCCTTAATACTGTCAGGAACACCCCGCATCCCCAAGGCTGTCAAGCGGATCACTGGTGGCATACCAAAGATGATCGTTGCCAAAATGCCTGGCGGATTGCCCGTACCGAAAAAGGCAATGATCGGGATGAGATACACAAAAGCAGGAAGCGTTTGCATCAGATCAAGAACAGGTTCGGCAAACCGGAACGCCCGCTTGGATTTCCCGAACCAGATGCCGAAAGGAATACCGATCAGCACACACAGGAACACGGCTGCCCCGACAAGGGCGACGGTTTCCATCGCGATCGCCCAATAGCCAAGAACCGCGATATAGGCGAGCGCCGCGACAGTGAAAATCGCAACCCTCGGTCCTGCAGATCGCCACGCCGTCACAACAATGATCAACATCACGACAGGCCACGGCGACCCAATCAGGGCAATTGAAAGCGCGTCCAGAACCGAGCGCACAATCCGTACGACCCCGTCAAACATGTCTCCGCCAGCAAGGGCGGCGGCATCAATACGTGCCTCCATCCAGTTGGCTATCGTGGCGAAAAGCGTGCCGCCTTCTTGTCCGAGGATGGCGGCCGAAACTGCTTTTTCGGGGAATTCATCCAGAACCGGAACAGAGCCATCAACAGTGAACTTATAGACAATCAACGGAGCGATTGCGCAGATGAGCCCCAAGCCCATCGAGACGTTTGGCAGGCGCATCCCGCTGTCGACCGCATCAGGCGAAACACGCCATCGGGAATATTGCCGTTCATAGACAACATTTGCATAGAAACCCTGAATGGCCTTAACCGCCACGAGGACAACCAGTCCTGCAAGCAGAATCGCTCCTGCATCATCTTGTGCGGCGATGGCACGCGCTTGGGTCGCCTCGGCGGCGCGTGCTATATTATCTGCAAGGGTTGTGAAACGGTCCACATCAGCTTGCGTGGCGGCGTCTATCGCGCGTTGGCGCAACTCCTCCACTCGTTCAAGTTGCTTTGCCGCACGTTGTGCAAAGTCAGACCCAAGATCCCCCCAGAGCCCGCGTCCTATTTGCACCCATGCAATGATTTCAAGGATCAAGAACGTCCAAAACATACCCCAGATTGCCCGCGACGCGGCCCAAAGAGGCCCCAAAGCAGCCGCCCAGACATGAAATGTGTTGGGAACCATGCTGGTCGAGGTATGGATTTTTTGAAACGCCCTGATGTAATAGGCACTGTTTTTTTGCGCAAACGCACTGATAGACTGATCCAGCGCGACCGTGTCAATTTCGATATCCGACGCCGCGACGACGTCCACCTGTGAAGACGAGTTACTCATCTTTGCCCCCTTGAATTCCGCGCAGCAGTGTTGGTTTTGTCACGATGCCAATGTCCTGCCCGTTATCGGTCACAACAATTGGTTTGTCCGATGACACAGACAGGTTGATCAACTGATCGAGGTCGGCCTCGTGATCGGCGCGCAACGCACCATCCAGCGAAACGGTGGCGCTTTGCATCGGTTTCATGATCGAATGAGCCTTCACCAGCTTAAGCTTGGAAATGCCTTGTACGAATTCGCGCACATAGTCATCCGCGGGATTCATTACGATGTCTTCCGGTGTGCCGATTTGCACGATCACCCCGTCTTTCATGATCGCAATTCGGTGGCCGATGCGAATGGCCTCGTCTAGGTCATGTGTGATAAATAGGGTCGTCTTTTTGAGCTGTGCAACCAAGGCTTTGAACTGGTCCTGAAGTTGCAGACGGATCAGCGGGTCAAGCGCAGAAAAGGGTTCATCCATCAACAAGATTTCGGGATCCGACGCAAGCGCCCGCGCAATCCCCACACGTTGCTGCATGCCGCCTGACAATTCCTTGGGCAGACGGTCTTCGTAGCCCGTCAAATCGACAAGCCCCAATGCATGATCAGACACCGCCCACCGTTTTGATTTGGAAACTTTCCGGATCTCCAGCGGATAGGCCACGTTGTCGCGCACGGATCGGTGCGGCATCAGCGCCATATGCTGAAACACCATGCCGATTTGCTCTGCTCTGACCGTGCGCAGTTCGTTGGCTGTCATCTTGGATATATCGTTGCCAAGAATTTCGATTTTCCCAGACGTCGGTTCAATCAGGCGGTTCACATGCCGTACAAGCGTCGATTTCCCAGAACCTGAAAGGCCCATAATGCAGAAAATTTCGCCGCGCCCGACTTCAAAATTGGCGTTTTGAACGCCAACCGCGCTCTGAAAGCGCGACAGCGCTTCGGGTTTACCAATTCCGTCCGCCTGGACTGCTGCCATAGCTTCTTGATTGCGTTGTCCGAAAATTTTCCAAACATCGGTAAGTTTGACAACGGTCTCGCTCATTGCGCGGTGTCCTATTTCGACGCGCTGGTCAGGGCGCGTGGTAGATGTAAAATGGGCCGCCGCATGACACGGCGACCCACAGGGAGGAAGTATTAGTTCGAAAGCCAGTTCAGAACTGTTTCTTCATTCGCAGCCACCCATTCGCGCGCAAATTCACCGGCGTCCTGACCATCAACCGCTAGGGCTTTGCCCATCGCGCTCAGATCATCGGGCTGCAGTTCGTAGGCGGCGAACAAAGCGGCGACCTGCGGGTAGGTTTCTGCCAACTCGGCAGCGTAGTGCAGGTGGAGCGTCGCACCGTTCCACGCTGTTGATGCCTCTGATTTTTCGAGCCAATCAGGATCATCCGTTGGCTGAACGATTGTCCAGGTCGCCGGATCATGTGCCGGCTCTTCAAGAACCGTCAGCTCTTGCGTCACAAAGATGTAGTGTGGGTTATAGCAAAATCCGATCCACGGCTCATTGGCCTTTGTGGCATTCGCAAGGTTCGCGTAGGCGATTGTTTCCTCGTATTCGGTCAGTTCAAAAATCTGGTCATACCCGTAGGACCGCGCACGAATTTTCTCAA
>JAHBAO020000080.1 GCA_018500065.2 Octadecabacter sp.
CCGCGGCGAACGCGCCTATGACATTTTCTCGCGTTTGCTGAAAGAACGCATCGTTTTCGTTAACGGCCCCGTTCACGATGGCATGAGCCAGCTTATCGTCGCGCAGCTTTTGCACCTTGAGGCAGAGAACCCGAAAAAAGAAATCTCAATGTACATCAACAGCCCCGGTGGCGCTGTGCATTCCGGAATGAGCATCTATGACACCATGCAATACATCCGCCCGAAAGTGTCCACATTGATTTGCGGCATGGCGGCCTCTATGGGGTCGATCATTGCGGTTGGCGGCGAAAAGGGTATGCGCTTCTCGCTTCCGAACTCTGAAATCATGGTGCACCAGCCGTCTGGCGGCGCACAGGGTAAGGCGTCAGACATCCTGATTTCGGCCAAGCACATCGAACAAACCCGCGAGCGGATGTATAAGCTTTACAACAAACACACTGGCCAGACCAAAAAAGAGGTCGAAAAGATGCTGGATCGTGACAGCTGGATGACACCAGAAGAAGCCAAAGACTGGGGCCACATCGACGAGATCGTCGAAAGCCGCGGCAAGGCAACTGACGAAGAGTAAACGCGCGACGTTTTGACGTTGTGGACCATTTCGGGCTGCCGTAGGATACGGCCCAAAGCAGCCCGAAACACATTTACCGGCCCCGATAATTTCAAGCGGGCCAAAGGAAATCGACATGGCAACGGCGTCCGGCGGCGATAGCAAAAATACCCTTTACTGCAGCTTTTGCGGTAAAAGTCAGCATGAAGTCCGCAAACTGATCGCGGGTCCAACGGTGTTCATCTGTGATGAATGCGTTGAATTGTGCATGGACATCATCCGTGAAGAAACCAAGTCGGCGGGCCTGAAGGCCTCTGAAGGGGTGCCAACACCACTTGAGATTTGTCAGGTGCTGGACGATTACGTCATCGGACAAGCCCACGCAAAGCGCGTGCTGTCCGTGGCCGTTCACAACCATTACAAACGCCTGAACCACGCCGATAAGTCCGAGATTGAGTTGGCGAAATCCAACATCATGCTGATCGGCCCAACCGGTTGCGGTAAAACGCTGCTGGCGCAAACGCTGGCGCGTATCCTTGATGTGCCGTTCACAATGGCCGACGCAACCACGCTGACCGAAGCAGGTTATGTAGGCGAAGACGTTGAAAACATTATTCTTAAGCTGTTGCAGGCATCCGAATACAACGTCGAACGCGCGCAGCGCGGCATCGTCTACATTGACGAAGTCGACAAGATCACACGCAAGTCCGACAACCCATCCATCACGCGCGATGTCTCGGGTGAGGGCGTGCAGCAGGCGCTGTTGAAGATTATGGAAGGCACCGTTGCCTCCGTGCCGCCGCAAGGTGGTCGTAAGCACCCGCAGCAGGAATTCTTGCAAGTGGACACAACAAACATCCTATTCGTCTGTGGTGGCGCGTTCGCGGGCCTCGACAAGATCATCGCACAGCGCGGCAAGGGCGCTGGCATGGGATTTGGCGCCGAAGTGCGCGGCCCTGATGACCGTGGTGTTGGTGAAATTTTCAATGATCTTGAGCCTGAAGATCTGTTGAAGTTTGGTCTTATCCCTGAATTTGTTGGCCGTCTGCCGGTTATCGCGACGCTTGAAGACCTTGATGAGGACGCGTTGGTCACCATTCTGTCCAAGCCGAAGAACGCGTTGGTCAAGCAATATCAACGCCTGTTCGAACTTGAAGACGTGAAGCTGACGTTTACGGATGACGCGCTGACAGCGATCGCCAAGCGCGCGATTGAACGTAAAACCGGTGCACGTGGCCTTCGCTCTATTATGGAAGACATCCTGCTCGACACGATGTTTGAAATGCCGGGCATGGAAACAGTGACAGAAGTCGTCGTGAACGAAGAGGCCGTTGGCTCGGACGTTCAACCACTGATGATCCACGATGAAAGCAAGAAGAAAGCCGAACCAGCGACTGCGGGCTGATGGCCCTCAAACGCATCCATTCTGGCGGCGAGTTTGAAGGAAAAATCGGCTACTGCCGCGCTGTTGTTGCGGGTGGTTTTGTGCATGTTGCGGGGACGGTGGGGCAGGGCGATGATGTTGTCGGCCAATGCGCTTCCGCCTTGGAAATCATCAAGGGCGCATTGATTGAAGCGGGCACAAGCATCGAAAACGCAGTGCGGGTGAACTACTACCTTCCCGATGCCGCTGAATTTGAACCCTGCTGGCCGTTGCTGCGCGACGCATTTGGCGCAAATCCCCCTGCCGCGACAATGATCGAATGTGGATTGATCGACCCCAAATACCGCATCGAAATCGAAGTCACCGCGCTGGCGGGTGAGCGCGCAAGCGGGCCACGCGACCACTGGACCTCGCCGCGATAATCGGGCATCACGGGGCCAAGCAAAACCGGAGCCAAGCCAATGGGCGTTTTCAACTTTATCAAACGTATCTTCACATGGTGGGACGGGCAGACGCTCGGCACGCAGCTGTGGACATGGCGCAAGGGTAAGAAGGTCGGCGAGGACGAACTCGGCAACATATATTACACCAATGCCAAGGGTGACCGTCGTTGGGTGATCTACAATGGCGAAATCGAAGGGTCCCGCGTAAGCCCCGATTGGCACGGCTGGCTGCACCACACCTATGATGAAACACCAGACAAGTTGACGCATAAAGCGTGGGAAAAACCACATCTCCAGAACCTGACAGGGACCGCGGCCGCATACGCGCCGGCGGGGTCGTTGCGCCGTTCTGAGCCTGCTTCGCGCGCCGATTACGAAGCGTGGACGCCGGAATAAACGATGCGTGAAAACACCACAGAAGTCGTCGTCGGGGCCGTCGTTCTTGCGGCGGCTTTGGGCTTTTTATGGTTCATCGTCAGTGCGACAGGACTTAGCGGTGGCACGGCGGGGATGGAGCTTCGGGCGAATTTTCGCTCCGCGGAAGGGGTCAGTGTTGGTACAGATATTCGCCTTGCAGGTGTGTCCATTGGCACCGTCAGCCAGCTTGATCTAAACGGTCAAACCTACCGCGCCGAAGCTGTATTCGCGATTGATGAAGGCATCGACATTCCCGATGACAGTGCCGCGGTTGTCGCATCTGAGGGGCTTTTGGGCGGTACGTTCCTTGAGATCGTTCCAGGTGGATCGTTCGAAATGTTCGAAAACGGTGGACTTATTGAAGACACCCAAGGCGCCGTTAGCCTTATTCAACTGTTGATGAAATTCGTGAGCGGAGAAGACGCGTGAAAGCGTTTCTAACAGCGCTGGCGCTTTGTTGTGCAGGGCCAGCGGTCGCACAACAGGCGACAACCGCACCGG
>JAHBAO020000274.1 GCA_018500065.2 Octadecabacter sp.
CAGGGCAGAAAAGATGGCGCTGAGGTCTCTGGGCATGGTGGGGATATTGGTGCTGTTCTTCGGGTTCGTCAATATAGTTAGCTGAAATGCTAAGTTACGGATTTGAGGGTGGTGATGTGTCCAAAATCATATCTAACACTTTCACCTGCATCATGCCCCAGTTAGGGTATCCGGTATGGCTGATCCCCGATTCATACACCTGCGCACGCACACCGAATATTCGCTTCTTGAAGGGGCGGTTCCTGTCAAAAGCCTGAGTGGGCTTGCGGCAAAGGCTGGGATGCCTGCGGTGGCCGTTACGGACACCAACAACCTGTTTTGCGCGCTGGAGTTTTCCGAATACGCGGCGAAGGCCGGTGTGCAGCCCATCATTGGATGTCAGGTTGATTTGGGGATGGGTTCGGCTGAACCGGGCCGCCGCTCTGAGCCGCCCGCTCCGTTGGTTTTTCTAGCGCAGAATGAGGCGGGCTACCTGAACCTAATGAAGTTGAATTCCTCTGCATATTTGGATGCGAACGGGGAGTTGCCACAGGTTTCGCTGGACGACCTTACCAAACACTCGGACGGTTTGATTTGCCTGTCAGGTGGGCCGGATGGACCTATCGGGCGGCTTTTGCGTGCTGGGCAACGACCCGCTGCCGAGGCCCTGATGGCGCAATTGGCCACGATTTTTCCGGATCGTTTATATGTGGAATTGCAGCGCCATCCAGTTGATGGTGGCCTGCCGGAGGCCGAAGCATTGTCCGAACAAGGCCATGTTGAAATTGCCTATGCAATGAACCTGCCGTTGGTTGCGACCAACGATGTCTACTTCCCCAAGGCCGCGATTTACGAGGCCCATGACGCGCTGATCTGTATCGCAGACGGGGCTTACGTCGACCAAAACGAACCGCGCCGCCGTTTAACGCCGCAGCACTATTTCAAGTCGCAGGAAGAGATGGTCACGCTGTTCGCCGACTTGCCTGAGGCCATTTCGAATACGGTCGAGATCGCCAAACGTTGCGGGTTTAAAGTTTACAAACGCGATCCGATTTTGCCGAAATTTGCGGATGACGAGGTCGCGGAATTGCGCCGTCAGGCGCAAGCCGGGCTGAAGGATCGTCTGGCAATTATCCCCCATGCGGCGGATGTCGCGGACTACGAAGCGCGGCTTGAGTTTGAGCTTGGCATCATTGAGGGCATGGGGTTCCCGGGCTACTTTCTGATCGTTGCGGATTTCATCAAATGGTCCAAAGACAACAACATTCCAGTTGGGCCGGGGCGTGGGTCCGGTGCGGGGTCATTGGTGGCCTATGCGCTGTTGATCACCGACCTTGATCCTTTGCGCTATTCCTTGCTGTTCGAGCGGTTCTTGAACCCAGAACGTGTGTCCATGCCCGATTTCGATATCGATTTTTGCATGGACCGCCGCGAAGAAGTTATTCGCTACGTTCAGGAAAAATATGGCCGTGACCGCGTTGGCCAAATCATTGCCTTTGGTGCGCTTTTGTCCAAAGCTGCGGTGCGCGATGTGGGGCGGGTGTTGCAGCTGCCTTATGGACAGGTGGATAAACTGTCCAAGATGATCCCCGTGGAAGGGGTGAAACCTGTCAGCATTGTCAAAGCCTTGGCGGATGAACCGCGCTTGCGGGAAATGGCGAAGAATGAAGAAGTCGTTGATCGGTTGCTGACCTATGGGCAGCAGTTGGAAGGCTTGTTGCGCAATGCATCGACCCACGCCGCGGGTGTTGTGATTGGCGACCGTTCGCTTGATGAACTGGTGCCACTTTATCAAGATCCACGATCTGACATGCCCGCGACCCAGTTCAACATGAAATGGGTTGAACAAGCGGGTCTGGTAAAATTTGACTTCTTGGGCCTTAAAACGCTGACCGTGATCCAGAACGCGATTGATCTGATCCGCAAATCGGGGCGCGATATTCACACGGCGGCCGATGGCACCGAACTGTATGTGCCGGCCGAAGGCGCGGTGAACGAGATCAACGCGATCCCGCTAGACGATGAGGCGAGCTATAAGCTTTATGCCGCCGCCAAAACCGTGGCTGTGTTTCAGGTGGAATCCAGCGGCATGATGGATGCGCTGCGGCGTATGAAACCGGACTGCATTGAGGACATCATCGCGCTGGTGGCGCTGTATCGCCCGGGCCCGATGGAGAACATTCCAAAGTTCTGCGAAGTGAAGAACGACATTTCAGATCGCGACACGCTGCATCCGTCCATTGACCACATTTTGGACGAAACGCAGGGCATTATCGTTTACCAAGAACAGGTTATGCAGATCGCCCAAGAAATGGCGGGCTATTCCCTTGGTGGCGCTGACTTGTTGCGCCGTGCGATGGGTAAAAAGCTGCAAGAAGCGATGGACGTTGAGAAGCCGAAGTTCATCGCAGGGGCGCTAGAAAACGGGGTCGACAAAAAGAAGGCGATCGAGGTTTGGGACCTTCTGGATAAATTTGCCAACTACGGTTTCAACAAATCCCACGCGGCGGCCTATGCGGTGGTCAGCTACCAAACAGCGTGGCTAAAGGCGAACCATCCGGTTGAGTTTATGGCCGGCGTGATGAACTGCGATATCCACCTTACGGATAAACTGGCGGTGTATTTCCAAGAGGTGAAGAAGGGGCTGGGGCTGCCTTGGAAGCCACCTTGCGTGAACACATCCCTCGCCACGTTTGACGTGCAGGATGGCGCGTTGGTTTATGGCCTCGGTGGTTTGAAAAATGTCGGTGCGGATGCGATGGGCCTTATCGTGGATGCACGACTGGCCGAAGGCGCGAAGCCGTTCTCGACGTTGTTTGACCTTGCCCGTCGCGTTGACTTGAAACGTGTTGGCAAACGCCCCTTAGAAATGCTGGCCCGTGCCGGAGCCTTTGATGTGCTGGACCCGAACCGCCGTAAGGTGCTTGGCGGGTTGGACGCTTTGGTCGGGTATTCGGCCGCGATCCATGATCAAAAGAACTCCAATCAGGTGAGCCTGTTCGGGGAAGCAGGCGATGACCTACCAGAACCGCGTTTTCCCATGTGCGAGGATTGGTTGCCCGCTGAACGATTGGCCGAAGAATTCAAAGCGGTCGGGTTCTATCTGTCAGGTCACCCGTTGGGCGACTACCTCGCGCCGCTGAAACGCAAAGGCGTTCTGACGCTTGATGAAGTGACAGCTAAAGCCGAACGCGGAGCGCATGTCGCCAAAATGGCGGGCACTGTAGCGGGGCGCCAAGAACGCAAATCCGCGCGTGGCAACCGTTTTGCGTTCGTGCAACTTAGCGATCCAACGGGCCAATACGAGGTCACCATGTTCAGCGACACGCTGGAAGCATCGCGTGACTTTCTGGAAACGGGTGCGCAGGTTGTGCTGAGTGTCGAAGCGACGATGGAAAGCGAACAGTTAAAACTCCTCGGGCGGTCGGTGTCGCCGATTGATCTGGCCGTGGCGGACGCAGGATCAACGGGTTTACGGGTTTTCCTTGGGGATATCGCCGCCATCCCGACCGTCGACGAAATTTTGCAAAACGCGATCCGCGATAAGGTTAAGGGCGGGCGCGGGCCTATCACATTCACCATTGATGATGCCGAATTGGGCGAGATTGACGTGGAACTTGGCGCCGAATTTCCGGTGAACCCACAGATCAAAGGTGCGCTGCGCAGCCTGAGTGGTGTGATCGAAGTTCAGGAAATTTGATTGACGCTGAAGATGCGGCGAAACCCCGCTTGACGTGAGCGTTTGGTAGACGCACGCCGACCCATCCGTTAAGACATTCTAAACGGTAATATGAAGGACGCTGAATGCGCCATATTTTGTTGGGACTGGTCGTGGCCACAGGGCTGTCTGCGTGCGGTGATCCGTTGCGTAATATTGCACGCTTGGATGATGTGGTTGTGGCTGACGGCGCGGCAAACCTTGCCGAAGCCCCGAGCCAAGCACGCAACAATGCCGGTGGTGGTGGCTTGTTTCGCCGTATGCTTAGCCGCCAACCAGAAGACCCGACAAATGCAGCTGTTGAAGCCGCGCTGGCTAACACGGCAGTTGCCGAGGCTGTCGATGTTGCAGCTCCGGTTCAAGTGTCTGCCGAAGCGACAAGGCAGCAAGCGGCTGAAACGCCAAGACGTGGGTTATTTGGATTGTTTGGCGGCAATGGCGGCGATGATCGTCCGCGTACCGGACCTGATGCCACAGACGTGGACGCGGGAACGATTATGCCGTTCGGTGAAATCGCCCGCGTTTGTGGTTTGGGCGCCAACCAGCTTGGCACACAAATTGACGGCGGCGGCGGCTTCAAAATCTATGACACGATCCCGCAAACAACGTCCCTGCGGCCCTTCTACATCACAGGGTTTGACGACAATTGCGCGCGCACATTTACAGGCGCGGTGGTTGTGACAGGCGACGTAGAAACGCATGAATTTGTCCGCTACCAAGGCAGCAACGAGCGCATTGATTACACGACAACCGACAACGCCTACGAAGCGTTGAAGGCAAGCGAATGCCGCGTTGGGCGGGGCCAGCCCTGCGGTGAAGGCACCGCGCGCCTTAACCGCGATACGCATTTCATCACCGTCTACAACTTCTTTGGCGGCACGTTTAGCGCAGTACCAACGCGGTGGGCGCAAATCCTCGTCCATGACGGCGAAGTTTTGGCGATGTCCTTAAAAGACGGCTAAGCCTAGTAATGCGGCGGGCGTTGGTCCGCCATCATCGCCGCTCCGCCTGCATCGGCCTCGCGGCCCGCTTCGCGTTCCATCAGCATTTGTACGCGGTACGTCAGCTTGCTGATTTCGCCTTCTTGGCGGGCGACAATATCTGACAAATCATCCACCGTGCGGCTAAGATGCGCGAGCTGCTCTTCTAGGTTTGTTTGATCACTCATACCCATCCATTAAGGCGCTGGGCGACGCTTTGCTAGCCCCTGCTGTTGCGTGGCGCGTATGGGCGCGGTAAAGCGCGGGGGATTATTGTCCTCAGCGGGAGCCAAACCAATGGCCAAGCAGAAAAAAACCCAACGACCCAAGGCGCAGACCCCAAAAGGGTTTCGCGACTATTTCGGCGCGGAAGTGGCGCAGCGCACAGACATGTTGCGCACGATTGCCGGGGTCTATCATCGTTACGGGTTCGAAGCGCTTGAATCAGCGGCTGTTGAAACCGTGGAAGCGCTGGGTAAGTTTTTGCCAGATGTGGACCGCCCCAACGAGGGCGTCTTTGCGTGGCAGGAAGAAGACGATAACGATAACGGTGACTGGCTGGCCCTGCGCTATGATCTGACCGCACCGTTGGCGCGCGTTTTCGCGCAGCACCGTAATGATTTGCCGACTCCCTATCGCCGCTTTGCGATGGGTCCGGTGTGGCGCAATGAAAAGCCCGGTCCGGGCCGTTTCCGCCAGTTTTATCAGTGTGATGCGGACACGGTTGGGTCCGGCAACGTCGCGGCGGATGCTGAAATTTGCGCGATGCTGGCGGATACACTTGAGGCTGTCGGAATTGATCGCGGCGACTACGTTGTGCGCATCAACAACCGTAAGGTTTTGAATGGTGTGTTGGAGGTCATGGGCCTGTCTGATGACGGTCAAAAGGCTAACGTTCTGCGCACAATCGACAAGTTCGACAAGGTCGGCGAAGCAGGCGTGCGTGAGCTTCTCGGTAAGGGGCGGCTGGATGCTTCGGGTGCCTACATTGACGGTGTCGGCCTTAGCGACGAGCAAGCCGAGCCAGTGGTCGCATTCTTGACGTCTAAATCCGATACAATTGAAGGCACATTGGCGAATCTGCGGGCCGCCATTGGAGCAAGCTCAATCGGCGCGGCAGGCGTGGATGAACTCCAAACAATGGCAGATCTTCTGGCCGCAGGCGGCTACGGCCCCGACCGCATCGTGATCGACCCATCCGTCGTGCGTGGCCTTGGCTATTACACCGGCCCCGTGTTTGAAGCTGAACTCACCTTCGAGATCAAAGACGAAAAGGGCCGTCCGCGCTCTTTTGGGTCTGTTGCAGGTGGTGGTCGCTACGACGACCTTGTGAAACGCTTCACGGGCCAAGAAGTCCCTGCGACGGGCGTGTCCATCGGCGTTGATCGCCTGCTTGCAGCACTTCACATGAAGGGCCGCCTGAACACGGACACGACGGGTCCTGTGGTGGTCACTGTTATGGATCGCGACCGCATGGCGGATTATCAGGGTATCGTGTCTGAGTTGCGCAACGCGGGCATTCGCGCGGAAGTTTACCTTGGCAATCCCAAGAACTTTGGCAATCAGTTGAAGTATGCTGATCAACGCAATTCGCCCATCGCTATCATCCAAGGCGGTGATGAGTTGGCGGCCGGAACGCTGCAAGTGAAGGACTTGATCCTCGGCGCGAAGATTGCGGAAACTGCATCGCAGGAAGAATGGAGCGACCGCCCTCAACAGTTCGAAATCCCCCGTGCCGATCTGATAAGCCGGATCATAGCGCTACTGGACGAGCAAGCCGGATGAGCCAAGACGCACAAGCCATATGGGACCGTGCGCGCCGCTATCAAG
>JAHBAO020000271.1 GCA_018500065.2 Octadecabacter sp.
ACAGAAATTCTCTGTCTCCTTACTCCACGGCCCGCAGCAGCGTGATCTCAATCCGGTTGTTGCGCACGGACACGGGGTTTTCACGTGCGAGGTTACGGTCGGCGTGCCCTGTCATGCGCGCAATTCGCAAAGGGTCAAGATCACCAGCCTCTAGGAGGCGGCGCACAGTTTCGGCGCGTCCAGAAGAGATGTCCCAAACAGGGCGTTCAGCGACAACAAGTGGGAGCGTACGGGTATGGCCTTCGACAGCGACGGGGTTGCTGACGAGGTCGAAAACGCGGGCAAACATCGTCGTCAATTCAATCAATACCGGAGCCGGTTCCGTGCCTTCGTTGACAAACAGTGGCGCGTTTTCGCGGGCAAAGATTTCGATGATGAGCCCATCATCGGTAAGCCGTGTTATAACGTGGCGCAGAGCCTCTTGTTGAATGAGGCTTTCGCCGCCGATGCCAAGAAGCGTCGATTCCACTTCCTGAAGGGCCGCGACTTCGGCTGCTCTTTCAAGCGCACCAGCGTCTTCACCAATTGTCGGAACACCGCCTGATTGCCCAGTGCCGTCTTGCGCCAAGGTATCATCAGTAAAGATGTTAGTGCCACCAAACATCCCGTCACCGCCGCCAGAAATCCGGTTCACAGGAACCGTCGGAGAGAAGTAGTCGGCGATGCCTTTGCGCTGTTGTTCGGTTGTCGCGTTCAACAGCCACATGAGCAAAAAGAACGCCATCATCGCGGTCACGAAATCCGCATAGGCAACTTTCCAAGCACCACCGTGGTGTCCGCCACCTGCAATGACTTTCTTACGTTTAATGATGATCGGTCTATTTTGTGAATCTGACATGGCCCACTCCAGTTCTATGTTGAACTAGCGGCTATCAGCAGCGCACAGCAGGAAGCGTGATCGAAATGTGTTAGCCTTATGACGAACGTTTAAAATACACTTCATCTGGTCCGCAAAATTCGATTAAATCATAACCGTTGCCGTCCATGAGTTTCTTGATTTCCGACGTGCCAGTGTTGTTTTCAATCGCCCATGCTTTGACGTTATGGTCATTGAACGGGAACGCTTTGAGGCAGGCTATTTCTCCGCCTTCGATATCCAGCGAGATAAAATCAGGATCCGGAATTTTAGCGTACTCCAGAATACTCGACAGGGTTTTGGTTATTACCTTTGTGACGTTTTCGCGATGGCGTTTGTCATTGCGCACGGTCTGCAAAAGTTTCTTGTCGTAGGTATTCGCCAAACCGCTCATCTGGGTAAAGCCCTCACTGATTTCGATGAAATCCGCTTCGCCCTCAGACGGTGCAATCGCAGCTTCGATGCAGGGGCAAGTCCGCAATGCCGCGGCCTTCACCAGCTGTGCTTTGACGGGTTCAACAAGCGCGCCAGTCCAGCCACGGTTGGTTTCAAGAAAGAACGTATTCGACCCTGTTACACCATCATAGCCGCCAACATCGATAAACGTTCCCTCGCGTTTGTGCTTCATGATTTGGTCGATCACATAGTCCTGTCCGGCCTGCGATGTATAGGAATACAGCGGGGACAACATCTGGCGAACTTCGTGAAAACGACGGACCAAAGGACCACGTTCCCGAGAGCGATTATTCTCAAGCGCCTTTTGAAGTTTTGTGGCTTCTTTGCGCAATAGGCGGCGTGCTTCGGCTACGTTTTCCGTCATGTTTCGACTCCGTGGTCGCTGTAGGATTTCTCTTCAATGAGAGCTGAACCCAACAGCAGGTTTATCTTCTTTTTCACATCAGCGCGTTTGTCGTTGGTGATGTAAACAGCGCGTGCAAGTCGAATGAATTCTTCGCCAAAGTCCTTGGCCTTTTCGCAATCACGAATATCATCTTCAATCACCCAAAGGTCCGCGTTGATCGCATAGAGGTCTTCCCAAAGGGCGGTTAGCGCAGCACTTGGTGGCACATGCGCATCGGCTGTTTCCATGAGGGCGGCTTTTTCAACGCGGACGTTCTCGACTTTCGCAGGGTCGGAAATACGTTCTTCTTTTAGGCGGAGGATCGTCAGTTTGTCGATCAGTTCCCCGGGAGCAGTCGGAACTAAAATATGATCAGCCATGTTTCGAAACCTCTTTTTCCAATGCTTTGTTTGCCGCATCAAATGCTGATGACCAATCTTGTGGCTTCGCCTGCCGGAACAGCCGCATTGACGGATACCACGGTGTCGTTTCACCCTTATGACGATACACCCAAAATGCGTCCCAGTGCAGCATGACCCAGACGGGAACCCCAAGTGATCCAGCAATGTGCGCGGTCGCCGTGTCAGATGTGATAATCAGATCCATTTCCTTCATCGTCGCGGCACAATCTGCAAAATCGCGGTCCGTGCTTGCCGTGTCGATGATCAACGCTGCACTTCCGTCTTTATGGAAGGCCTCAAGAAATGGGCCCTTATAGAGAGAGAACAATTGGACGTTTGGCGTGTTCGCCATTGGCAAAAACTCGCGGTGCGTAAACGAGCGGAACGTGTTGCCTTTATAGGTCGCTGAGCCGGACCAAACGACGCCGACCTTAAACATGTCGCTGTGCTTGGCGGTGAGGCTTTTGGCGCGCTCAATTGAGTCGGGGGGGATGGTCAACTTGGCGGGTGGCGGAACCGCACCACTTTCCTTTGGGCGATAAACAAGTTTGGGCATGTCCATCAGGCTAAGCCACATATCGATGGGCTCATCTTTGGAGGCGGCGGGGCCAATCCAGTCGACGCCGCTCATCCCTTCGAACAATCGCAGCAATGGCTTCTTTACCACAAGGCGAATTCTTGCGCCCATGCCAGCGATAATCGGAATGAAACGCGCCAGCAGAACCATGTCGCCGAACCCCTGTTCCGGGAGGATCAATAGCGTTTTTCCTTCAATCGGAACGCCATCTTCCCACTTTGGAAACGGAAGGTCAGGTTGGTCAAGTTCCTCACTATTCCAGCGCGCATCGTATGTTCGAAATGCCGCTCCGTATTGCCCAGCGCCCAATTGCGCGAACGCGAGCTGGAGTTTGATTTCGGTTTCTTCAGGATAGGCTTCGACCATAGGAACAAGGTAATCAACCGCGTCTTGATACCGCCCCATCCCTCGTAAGCACCGACCAATCATCGCGTGATGCATCAGATGACTTGGATCGGACTTCAGGGACTTTTTGCGAAGTTCAATCGAATGCTCGTAGTCTCCGATGTCTGACAGAATATTGGCATAATTATTAAGCACGCCAATGTCGTCCGGCGCCACGGCATAGGCCCGCAGCTGTGCCGTTCGGCCCATCTCATGGCGGCCCATCACACGATAGAGCGCGCCAAGATTTGTCCAAATCCCTGCGTCAGAGGGGTGCTGTTGCAAAAAGCGCGTATAGCCTTGCAGGGCCTCATTATGACGGCCCGCTTTGTGTGCGTTAACCGATTTGATGCGCAGTTCTGCCCAAGTTTCAGTGGCCATTGATCACGCCTTGTTTCGCTTACGCGCAACCGGCTTCAGCAACGTTTCTGGCCGCCGTTCCTCTGCGGCTTCAAACAGTGAGAACGTCTGATTGACGTAATTCACCGCGCCGGAAATCAGCTCCATGTAGTCGTTCAATTCCGGCGTCACTTCTGTCTCGGTCACGACGATGCTGCGGTCAGGAGATTGCGTCTCGAATCCAGCATAAAACAATGGATCACCACGTTTGATTTTGATCGGCTTATCTGGCTCATGCCATTCAAACGCCCACATCAGAGGACGCGGCCAAACGTTGATCGGAAAACGACCGCCAAAGATCGTGCCAGGAAGCGGGTCCTTGGAATAGTGCATGAAGGGGCTGACCTGACTCATATAAACAGGCTCATCGGCGATGAAGACATAGGGCAACGACAGTTGAATCGTCGGAATGCCTTTGGTGCGCCATTCAACTTCTGATGTGATGTGAAGCTTATCGCCAAGCTTACTTGCGCGGACATTAGATTGCGTTCCCGCAAGATTTCGCAAGACTGGTTTGCCTTTGTCGTCCCGCGCGAAGCCGATGTGAATGTCGAAAGGACACTTCACCATGAAATATCGGCTTTCCATATTGATGACCGCAGGGCAACGGGACGCGGACTTCGCATGCTCGCGGTTCATCTCAATAGATCGAACACGCTCTGGCGCATCATAAATAATGCC
>JAHBAO020000015.1 GCA_018500065.2 Octadecabacter sp.
CGCGCATGCGCGGGGCGGTGAAGGACGGGCAGGTGGACACGTTTGATCTTGGGATCGCGATGCCCTCGGTCATGAGCAGCCAGATGGGGCGGCTAGGATTATCCGTTCCCGGACCTGACGCGATGATCGTCGCGGGCGCGTGGGAGCAGCCGTTTGGCATCCCCAATTACCGCGTAACGGGGTATCGAAGCGAACCGCTCGCTCCGATTTCAAGTTGGCGCAGCGTTGGGGCATCCACCAACGGCTTCTTCCATGATTGCGCCTTGGACGAGTTGATCCACGCAGCGGGGGCGGACCCGATGGAGGAACGCATTCGTCTTGCTTGGGACGACAATTCACGCGCGGTTCTTGAGGCCGTGGCCGAGATGTCCGGCTGGGACGGTCCAAGCATGGGCCCAAATCGCGGGCGCGGTGTGGCGTTCTGTCTGTCCTTTGGCGTGCCATGCGCCGAGGTCGTTGAAGTGACGAACACGGATCGTGGCATCAAGATCGACAAGGTCTACGGCGTTGCGAATGTTGGCCGTATTGTCGATCCCATCAACTTTGAACGCCAAATGAGCGGCGCAATTGTTTGGGGGCTCGGCCACGCGATGGCAGCTGAAATTACGCACAGTGACGGGATGACGGACCAAGTGAATTATGATGGTTTCCAAGCGATGCGTCTGCATCAAGCACCAGACATTCAGGTGCGCGGGCTAGAATTGGGTGCGCACGTGCGCGGCATTGGCGAACCACCCGTTCCACCAGCAGCACCAGCCTTGGCGAACGCCATATTTGCCGCCACAGGACAGCGTATCCGCGAGATGCCGTTCAACAAGCACATCAACTTTGTCTAGCTATATCAGTGCTTTGACTTCGCGCGGGGTGATAACCTGCCGTGCCGCAGACGGACGCATGTGCGGGCAGCGCCATTCGGGGAACAGTGTTAGGATTTCGGTCCGCGCTGCCACGTCGAGGGCGTTAAGTGCCTCAGCCCCCGGGAAGAAACTTTCAGACGGGATGCCTTCGGCGATGACGATCTCGTGGGTGTCAAAAGCGATATGAACGTATGTCACCTCACCGCCCTCGACACGGCGGATTGATCCGTCGTTGGTCAGGGCTTTGGCGGGGGCCAAAACCTCGTCCGCGCCACAGTGCATTTCAACGCGCCAACCATCCAGCATCATGCGGTGTTGTGGTGAAACGAGCAGATCGCGGGCATTGTCCATCGCGCCTTTGCGGATCAGGATTGGCGCAAGTTCACCCTTAGCTGGCACTGTCGCTTGGCCGATCCACGCGATTGGCTGCAACCCGTTGTCCAGCGTCCAAACACGGTCCCCAACTTTCAAAGTTTCAATCGCCACTTTACCGGTTTCTGCGATAATCATCGTGCCGATGGTGAAACAGGTGATGCGTTCAATCGAACGAAACGCGACGCTTTCGCCAGTGTCGTTCCCATCTGCGTCCAGATAGTGAACTGTGCCGTTAGACGGATTGCTATCGTATTCAACGCGGGTATTTCCAGACAGCTTCAGCGTATCAAACCCTGTACCACCGTGGATTTTGTTAACATCGGCGCCAGCCTCAAGGTGAATGACATCATCACCATATACCAAGTTTACAGTGTCGACAGATGTGCGGGCGCCCAGCGTGACAGTGTCATCGCCGCCACCTGTGCACAGGGTGCCCTCAATGCTGGCGCGCCCCGACATAGTAACGGTGTCGTTGTCGTCTCCGGTTCTGACATGCCCAACAACTTGGGCCATATCCGACATATCAATGGTGTCTTCACCCTCATTTGTGCAAATCCCGTCCAGCACCTTTGCCGTTCCGTCCAGTGTGACAGTGTCATCACCTGTGCCAGTTCGAACGCTGCCAAGGACGGTGCCACTCGACATGAAGAACGTGTCGGCTCCGTCGCCCAGATGCACATCACCCGTGATGGTCGTGCCGCCTGACAAAGACACGATATCGTCGCCTGCTTTCGTGTAGATCGACCCGTTCACCGACTTGGCTGCGAGGGTGATGATGTCGGCGTTCCATGCCGTCTCAATCGGATCTGCATCGCTCAGGCTGCGATCTTGTGCAATGAAAACATCGTCTTGCACCATGTCGACATCCGAATTGCGCTCGACGATGGTCGCAAAGGTGCTGGCCTGGACGTCGGCGATAATTGTGTCGCCCAAGATAGGGTCAAGTTCACCAAACGTCTCATCAGCTGCGCGGGTGCGGCTGAACTGGTCTGCGATGATATGGGTAAAAAGGGGGCCCATCTGGGTGCCATCAATCGCATCTTCAGCCAATCCACCGACCCAAAGATCGACTTGGAAAATGTCGGTGTAGACCGAGGCAAGACGCGCTTGCACGTCCGCATCGCTGGTGATGATGGAAAAATCGGCTGGATCCAGCGTATCTGGATCAATGTCGCCGATCAGTTGCGCGCGCACGTGAATGTAACTGTCCAGCCCATGATCCAAGCCGCGTGCCATATTGATTGCCGCGAGGGAGAAGCCGGAGACACCCGCAGGGGTTTCCAAAAAGAAATTCAGGTCGTCGACAATTTCCGTGTCGAGTTCTTGTGCGGCCGCGCTGAGTTGACCGCGAATAATTGCTTCGATGCCGCCGTCTTCGACCGGAGAATGGTTAAAGAAGCTGTCCATCAGCCCCATTGAGCCTTCATCGGTGCCGTCATCTGCCAGTCGGTCGATCTTGGAGGAAACAAGCGTGTGCCCAAACCGGAACGCCGCAGTTGAGAATTCAACGGACACCTCACCGGTTTCGTCCGCGTCATAGCCCGTGTCTTCGCCAACAGCGTCGCCGACTAAATGCGGCAGCCATTCGTTGTAGGTGATAGATTGCAGTTCAAATTCGACGATGGATCGTGCTGCTTCATACAGCTGCTCATCGTCCCAGTCAGGGTGTTCCTCGGCCAGTCTTTCAGCCCAATAGTTATGCTCCCGCACAAACATTGTTTGCAAAGACAAGAGGTTAGGATTCTCGTTGGCGCGCACGTCACCTGCAAGATAAACAGGATCATCACCTTCGATGTCACCGGCCATAAAGCTGTCTTCGTCCGCATCAGGCAGCATTTCACTGGCCGATGTCGTGTCATCCTGCATCCGCAGTTTGCCACCTTCAAAGCTGCGCAGATCATCCATGCGGGCCTCGGTAGAGCCATAAACCTGCGAGCCATCAATCTGCCACGTCACGGCATTGAAGGGGGCAATCGTTTCGCCTTCGCCGATCTCGTCGGCCACGGCAGATCGCGCAATATCATGGGGCATACCGACCAGATTTAGCACGCCTTCGTCGTGATCTTCGGGTGTAAGAACCAGATCGTGGTCTAGGAATTGCCCAAACGTGGTGAAAAGCGTCGACAGGCCAGCGCTATTCGGGGTGTCGCCGTCTTGGTCAAACACAACCATCGACACGTCCACAGGATTGGCACCACCGCTGAATGTTTCAGAGATGCCATCACCATAGCGTGCCTCGGTAAGACGTTCTTGTGCTTCGATATTCGCTAAAAAAGGACAGCTACTTGCCATCAGATCACCTTCACCTCATCCCCGCGTTGAAATTAGGGGTTTGGAAAGATTTTGACAAATATTTTGGAAAAAAAAGGGGGTATTAAACACAAAGCCCGAACAGTACTGCCCGGGCTTTTAGATTGTATCGTGAATTGTGGCCGTTGATCGAAAGGCTTAGCTGCCCCAGCTGCGCACTGCGCCGCAATCAATGTGGATAAAGTTGGAACCGGAATAACGGCCAACACCGCCAGCGTTACAGCTGGCTGCGGCACGTGCCATTTGGTTCACAGAGCGACCCTGCATCCGTAAATCAGACGCTTTGCCCTGCAAATGCAACGAGTTACGTGCAACACCGGACGAATTTGCACGTAGCATCGCGTTCGTTTGTGGTGAACGGTAGCCGGAAATCAGGGTATAGGGCTGATCATTGTCTAAAAGATTCTGCGTCGCGGCCACGATGTCGATCGTACGGGTGTCGATCTGGTGTGTCTGGCCATTGCGCCAATCGCGGAAGAACCGGTTCACTTCGGTCATCGCTTCAGAAATGTAGTTGCCTTCGATCCAATAAATTGTGTCGATGCTTTCTCCGGTACGGCCGGAGTACATTTTCAAACGACGAATATCTCCGCCACCGCGCAAAAATCCTGCTGCATTTGAATATGTTGGGGCGGCCATAACCGCTGTCGCTGCGAAAGCGCCCAGCAAGCCACGCCGAGAAATGCTCGAAGTTGTTTTCATAGTCATGTTAGCGCTGTCCCGTCGCTTACCTGTAAACCCACGTTTTCGTGGGCGTTTCTGCAGTCTTGTCCCCAGATGCAGGAGCTCTATGCCACAAAATGATTCGTGGACCAAGCCCTTTGAAGGGGTGACCTGAGTATCAAGGGAGAAATAGGCGGTATTTTGCGCAGATTGTGTGCAATTTAGGATTTGTTGCATTTGTGCATGAACCGTTTGGGGCAGTGCGGAGACAGAGATAAACCAACTCGCGTCATAGCAGAAATGTGAATAGACTAAACGGGCTCACTGCCTGATTTACGGATTAAGGCATTAATCGATTCACAGCTTATGTGGGCCTGTGCGTTCCTGGGGGAAAAAATGACGATCTTTAACCATTTGTTTTTGCGCAGTTTTGCGCTTTTTGCGTTTGTAATCGCCTTTGCTTTGCCTGCGCAGGATGCCGCAGCGCAGACAACGGCGTTTCGCCAAGCTGTTGCCGAGGGTGCATCGCAAGATGAAGTTCTGGCTGAATTTTACCGCGGACGCGAGTTTGAGGGCATCTGGACAGGCGCAACGGGCCGTGACCGTTCCCGCCGCAACGCATTGCTGGCGGCGTTTGCCAACGCAGGAGACCACGGTCTTCCGGCCGCCCAATACGACCCGAACGCTTTGATGGCACGCCTGCAAG
>JAHBAO020000336.1 GCA_018500065.2 Octadecabacter sp.
CCGCTCTTTCCAGCGGCGAAGTGGATGTCGATATGATCGATCACCCAATCCAGCCGCGCGCGGATTTCGGTTTCTGGCTGTGATTTTGCCAGATGCGCCTTCAACACGGCGGGGAGAAGCGCGCCACAGATTTCGCCGTGTGGCGCATTGGTCTTTCCGCCGCTCACACCCGCGAACCCGTGAACCGCGCCGCGGCCTGCGTTCGCCAAAGCCAATCCGCCACAAGTGCTGACCCAAGCCATCTTGTCCCACGCGTCGGCTGCGTCATGCTCGACCAAGTCGCGCAGAACACTCAGACCAACCGGAATGGCGCCTTGGCATATGGCGTCGGTCATCGGGTTCGCTTTGGTTGATAGATAGGGTTCGATCACCTGCGTAATGGCATCCAAGCCCGCCGCAAGGGCGACCCGCCGCGGGGCCCCCTGCATAAGGTCCGCGTCCACAATGGCGATGTCTGGCACCATGCGCGGATCACGAAGGCTGACTTTGAGGCCATGTTCCGGCACGGAGATAACTGCGTTCTTGGTCACCTCCGCACCCGTCCCAGCGGTCGTTGGCAAGGCGATCATGGCGATTGGATCATGTTCGAGCGCACGACCCGTCCCGACGACCTCTAGGTAATCGAGAGGCGGTCCTTCGCAGCGGATCAGGGCCGCCATGGCTTTGGCAAAATCGATTACAGATCCGCCGCCTAACCCGATTACCACGTCAGGGAAAACGCCCTTGATTTGGCGTAAGGCGAACTCGATATCCGGCAAGCTCGGTTCATTTTGGCAACTCAGTGTCGTTGTCGTCAAACCTGCATTCTTGCAGGATGTGACAAGCCACTCTGCCCGTGAGGCGCTGTAGCCATGAACGATCAGGACAGAGTTTCCGTACATCTTCGCGGATGCAGATACGTTCTGACTTTGGCCTCGACCAAAGTGAATTGCTTGTGGGCTGACAAAAGAAAACATGTTTTTCGCGCCCTTATGATGCGAGCGCCAGAGTATCGGATACATAGCGGTTGGCCATTTGCGGCAAGGAAACAGGTGCGATTTTTCTGGCCATTCCTGCTGCACCGAACCGCTCGAAACGATCACGACACACTGCTGACATCGCGTCCACCCCGGGAGCCAGGTATTTGCGTGGGTCAAACTCTTCCGGATGTTCAGCAAAGACCTTTCGGATGGCACCGGTCAGAGCCATCCGCAGGTCGGTGTCAATGTTCACCTTTCGCACACCATATTTGATACCGAGTTCAATTTCATCAACCGGAACGCCCCACGTCGGCACGATTTGACCGCCATAGGCGTTGATCTTGTCTTGCAGATCCTGCGGCACCGATGACGATCCATGCATGACAAGATGGGTGTCGGGGATGCGGGTGTGGATGAGTTTGAGTGTATCCATGGCCAAAATTTCACCGTCCGGTTTGCGCGAGAATTTATAGGCGCCGTGCGATGTTCCTATTGCGACGGCCAGCGCGTCAACCTGTGTTAAGCGCACGAATTCAGCTGCTTCTTCTGGGTCGGTGACCAAAGAGGTGCGGTCCATGACACCATCAAACCCATGACCGTCCTCGGCCTCGCCTTTACCCGTCTCAAGCGAACCGAGATGGCCAAGCTCTCCCTCGACCGAAACGCCAACAAGGTGCGCCATCTCTGTCACTTTTGCCGTGACCGCAACGTTATAGGCAAAGTCACTGGGCGTTTTGCCGTCAGCTTGCAAAGAACCGTCCATCATCACAGATGAAAACCCGTTGGTGATGGCGGACATACACGTGGCTGGGGAATTCCCATGATCCTGGTGCATACAAACGGGAATGTGCGGGTACAGCTCAATCGCGGCACGTATCAGGTGTGACAAGACGATGTCGTTGGCAAAGGCACGCGCGCCGCGACTGGCCTGCATGATTACCGGACTATCCGTGGCGTGGGCCGCGGCCATAATCGCCAACATCTGCTCCATGTTATTCACGTTAAAAGCGGGAAGCGCATAAATATGCTCTGCCGCATGATCGAGTAATTGGCGAAGTGAAACGAGTGCCATGATGTATTTCCCTACTGCTCAGCCGAGCTTTCTGACATGTGATAAGTAACCAGCCGTTCGACTTCGGATCGTGACCCAAGAATGACGGGGACGCGCTGGTGCGGTCCTGTTGGCTGGATATCCATAATTGAGGCAAGCCCCGTCGAGGCTGCACCACCAGCGTTCTCGATAATCATGGCCATTGGGTTAGCTTCATACATCAGGCGCAGTTTACCACCAGCTTTGCGGTTGTTGCTGTCCGCCGGATACAAAAAGACGCCGCCACGTATCAGGATGCGGTGGATCTCGGCAACCATCGACGCGGTCCAGCGCATATTAAACGACGATTGGCGCACGCCATCTTCGCCCGCGACGCATTCGTCAACATAGCGCCGGATCGGTGTGTCCCAATAACGATAGCGCGAGGTGTTGATCGCGAATTCAGCTGTTTCAGCTGGCACTGTCATGTCGGGATGGGTCAACTGGAAATCTGCGGTTCCATGCTGACAGGTAAACCCAGCGACTTCATCTCCAACGGTTAAGACCAACATCGTTGACGGGCCGTAGAGCGCGTATCCAGCGCAAATTTGGTTGCGCCCGCTGTGCAGGACGTTGCGATCACCGTCCGACTGTACTTGCATTACAGCAAAAATGGAGCCGACGGACAGGTTCACATCCAGATTCGAAGAGCCATCCAAAGGATCGAAATAAAGCAGATAATCTCCGGCTTCCGGTTCTTTCAACCAAGTAACCTCTTCGACTTCCTCGGACACGAGAGCCGCAAGGCGTGGGCTATTTGAACAGATCCGTTCAAATTCGTCGTTTGCCAGAATATCAAGGGTCTTTTGCGTCTCGCCCTGAATGTTTGTCACATTCGTAGAGCCAAGATTGCCTTCAAACGCGCCGTTGCGCACGGTGTTGGCAATCACGCGGCAGGAGCTGGCGATATCCTCAAGGAGGAAGATTAAGTTGGGGTCCAATGCGCTTTGTGTCAGATAGCGCCGCAGGGTCATATCGGCCATATTATTTTCCTCAATAACTCATCGTGGCATGGACGGCCTTTTTCCAAGACGCGTATTTGCCCTGACGCGTGTCCTCATCCATTTTTGGTACAAATTCGGTTTCACAAGCCCATTGCGCGGCGAACGTCGCTTGATCGGGATAGATTCCCACGTGCATCCCCGCGAGCCAGGCCACACCAAGGGCGGTCGTTTCGCGGATTTTGGGGCGGTCTACAGGGCCACCGATGATGTCGGACAAAAATTGCATCGCCCAATCGCTGGCCGACATCCCGCCATCAACGCGCAAAGTTGGCTGCAACCCCGTCGCCTGCCAGTCTGCGGACATAGCATCCAGCAAATCACGTGTCTGATAGCCGACGCTTTCGAGGGCAGCTTTCGCCAGTTCGGCAGGGCCAGTGGCGCGAGTCAAACCAAAGACGGCACCGCGACAGTCTGCGTTCCAATAGGGGGCGCCCAACCCGACAAATGCAGGGACCAGAACAACGTTTTGATGCGGGTCTGCCTGTTTGGCCAACGCTTGGGTCTCGGCAGCGTTGCCGATGACGTTCATTCCATCGCGCAGCCATTGCACGACCGCACCCGCCACAAAGATCGACCCTTCCAGCGCGTAGGTCGGCGTTCCGTCCAATTGATAGGCGATCGTCGTCAGTAGGCGGTTTTGGGATACCACAGGCGTGTCACCCGTATTCAAAA
>JAHBAO020000373.1 GCA_018500065.2 Octadecabacter sp.
CGACAGCCCGTAAACCGCCAACAGCGCCCCGCCTTCCCAGATGTTGCCAAACCCGCTGGCCATCATCAGGATCGACGCCAATGCAGGCCCGACGCAGGGTGTCCAGCCAAACCCGAACGCAAGACCCATTAAGTAGGCTCCGACAATATTGGATGGCTTTGCACTGCTTTCGATCCGCGCCTCACGGTAAAGCAGCGGGATGCGCATGATCCCAAGGAAATGCAGGCCAAACAAAAGTAAGACAGCTGCCGCGACCCAGCGCAGCTCGTCTTTCCATTGGCCAAAGACACCGCCCACCGCCGTGGCCCCCATGCCAAGCAGGATAAAAATCGTCGTGACACCAAACGCGAACGCAATCGCGGAAAAGACCAAACGGCGCTGCGTGCCGGGGGGGAAGTCGTCCTCCCCTTGCAGCTCGTTCATCGACACTCCAGCCATGTAGCTTAGGTAGAATGGTACCATCGGCAGGATACAGGGTGTGAAGAACGACAGCAGACCTGCAATCATTGCGCCAAAGAATGTGATCTCTTGCATGTCAGGCTTTCTTGAAAAGATACTCCATTCATATTACAATAAGTGAATGTTTTATCAGTTGACCAGAGTTTTTGTCGCAACCGCGCTTTTTGTCTTGCCAAGTTTGGCACAGGCCGAGGCTGAGTTGCTGATGGCTGAAGAGCCGGGCTGCGTGTATTGCGCACAATGGAACGCACAAATCGGTCCGATTTATGGCAAAACAGGCGAAGGTGCCGCGGCGCCCTTGCGCCGGATCGACATCACAGCGCCCCTGCCCGACGACATCACACTTGCGCGCTCCATCAACTTTACCCCGACATTTGTGCTGTTGATCGACAACAAAGAAGTGTCGCGTCTTGAAGGATATCCCGGCGAAGACTTCTTTTGGGGGCTGGTTGGAATGATGCTTGAACGCAACGGCATTCCGTTTGAGATCAAGTCGGACACCGGCAGTGATGACACATGAAGCACGGTTCATTTAATAATTCTGGCACGCCTCGCAAAACTGACGAGAACGCTGTAACAAAGCACAAACTGGTGGCCAAACGTCCGCTACGCACGTTCAAGAGCAGATAAATAATATGTCCCTTCCCGTCCTAGATGATAGCCTGAGCGAAGCCGAAATCGACAACATGGTCGAAAGCGCGGCCCTGGCGACCAACTTCCTTAAGGCGATCGGTCATGAGGGCCGCCTTCTGATCCTGTGCCATCTCGCATCTGGTGAGAAATCAGTCGCCGAGCTGGAACACCTGCTCTCGGCGCGCCAAGCTGCGGTATCCCAGCAATTGGGCCGCTTACGTTTGGAGGGGCTTGTGAAACCCCGCCGTGACGGCAAAGCCATTTACTACAGCTTGACGGATGACCGCTGTAAGCGGATCATATCAGTTGTTTACGATCTATTTTGCAACAAAGGCTGATCGGCGCGCGGGGAGGTAAGCCGCGCTGATTTTCGCCATTCAGGGAGGACGCACCATGCTTGACGCCTGGGGTGATGGAACTATTGCCGCGCTTAGCGGTGCTTTCGGGGGCATTCTTCTTGGACTAGCGGCACGGTTGGGGCGTTTCTGCACCCTTGGCGCGATTGAAGACTATGCTTTCGGACGAAGCGACGTGCGATTACGGATGTGGGTCCTTGCCATCGGCACAGCGGTGTTTGGCACATTCACATGCCTCGCGTTCGGGTTGGTTACGCCGACAGCCTCCTTCTATCTCAGCCAAAACGTCGCCCCCATTGCAACCATCCTTGGCAGCCTCGTGTTCGGCTACGGAATGGCGATGGCTGGCAACTGTGGGTTTGGCGCGCTGGCGCGGCTTGGTGGCGGAGACCTGCGGTCCTTTGTGATCGTGGTTGTGATGGGCATGGCGGCCTACGCGACGATCTCAGGCCCCATTGCATGGCTCCGCGTGGCTGTGTTCCCACCACAAAGCCCTGCCCTTGAACCCCAAGGTATCGCGCATTTTATCAACGGGTTCACGGGCCTTCCGGTTTGGGGCATTGGCGCTGTCATCGGGCTTGGCCTTGTGGCACTTGCGCTGTCCAGCGTGGCGATGCGCTCTGACAAGCGGGCGATGTTCTGGTCCGTTGTTGTTGGTGTCGCCGTGGTCAGCGCATGGCTTTCCACCAGCTGGATTGCCGCGAATGGGTTTGATGGCACGCCCGTTGTGTCCCACACGTTCTCAGCCCCGATTGGCGAAACAATGATTTACGCGATGACGGCCTCGGGCCAAAAACTTAGCTTCGGGATCGGGTCGGTTGTCGGTGTCTGGCTTGGCGCATTTATCGGCAGCCTCATCAAGGGCCATTTCCGCTGGGAAGCCTGCGAAGACCCGCGTGAATTACGCCGTCAGATCTTTGGCGCGGCCATGATGGGCGCTGGCGCGGCCGTCGCTTTGGGGTGCAGTATCGGCCAAGGCCTGTCCGCGTTCTCGCTGCTGGCATTCTCGGCGCCGCTGGCCTTCGCATCCATGTTCGTTGGCGCGCGTCTCGGCCTGAGACACCTCATTGAGGGATTTGCGTCCGCCCAATAACGTCAAAAGTCTGAAGTTTGGGAAATGGCGGACAGACAGGGATTCGAACCCTGGAGACGGTCTCCCGCCTACACACTTTCCAGGCGTGCGCCTTCGACCACTCGGCCACCTGTCCGTGAGGGGCGTTTAGCCAATTATGGGTGACCATTGCAAGGGGCGTTTGTTGGAAAATCTTGCGAATTGTCAGGCGTTGCGCATCTGCCGCCCGGCAAGGAAGAAAAGCACCGCCAAAACGCCTTCTGAAATCCCCGCGATCACGATGTTGATCGTCGCGACACCGCTGGCAAAATGAAACAGCCCCGTCGCCGCAATCGTCGCCCAAACGCACGCCCCAATAAAGCACAGCGTTGCAGGGATCGGCCCCGCCGGAAGCCCGCGCGCGGCCCAGAGCAATGCACCAAGACCTGCAACAGCAGGGCCCAACCGTTGCGCCGCAAAGCCCATGTCAGCTGAGTATTCAAGGACATATAGCGACAGGTACAGTTTCGGCGCGAAAATCAACACCAATCCTAATAGGATCGCCAGTGGGCCAATGACAGACAACAAAGGCCGATACATCAGGCGTCCAAATGCAAGTAAACGCGGCGGTTTTGCTTGCCCTTCTTTTCGACTTTACCCAAACGCACCCGCCCAATTTCGGACGTGTAGCGCACATGCGTGCCACCACAGGGTTGCAGATCGGCTGTGTTTTCGCCCTCCCCGATCCGCACAAGGCGAATGCGCCCTGCCCCTTTGGGCGGCGCGACGGACATGGTTTTCACCAACTCGGGTTTCGCAGCAAGGTCTGCTTCACTGATCCACTCGCTCGAGACTTCGAAATCACAATCAATGAGTTTGTTCAGCATGTCTTCAAGCGCGGCTTTATCCTGAATGGCGTCGGGCATATCGAAATCAAGACGCCCTTTTTCAGTGCCAATTGATCCGCCCGTGACAGGCAGTGGAATAACCACCGACAGCAAGTGCAGCGCAGTATGCACGCGCATGTGGCGATGGCGGCGTTCCCAATTAAGCACCTGTTTCACAACTGCGCCCACAGGCGGCAAGGCATTCGGTTCGGCAGGCACCAGAATAATCGTGCCGCCGTCGCCCTTTACCGCCGTCGCGATTTCGATCTCTCCGCCGTCCCACTTTAATTTGCCACTGTCGCCCGGTTGCCCGCCGCTGGTGGCATAAAAAATCGACCCGTCCAAAATGACACCGCCCTCGTCGGTGACAGCAAAAACACGCGCCTCTGCTTCACGCAGATAAGCATCCTCAATGAACAGCGGCTTGGTCATGATTTCGGGGCGTCCTTCGGTTTACTTGGCATTCGAGCGGGCCGTTTGGCACCAAAATCCAAGGCTTCGGGATTGCGCAACCAGATATCGCGCTGCCCGAATGGAATTTCGATGCCTTCCGCGACAAAACGCTTGGCGATCGCGTGGTTCATCTCGGATTTTGTGGTTAGCACGTAGTTCACATCCCGCAGGATCGCGCGAATTTCAAAGTTTAGGCTGTCTGCACCGAATTCTTGGAACACAACGGAGGGTGGCGGGTTCAGCAGCACCATTGGATGGGCTTGGGCGATCTCTTGCAAGATGCCTGTGACCATATCTGTGTCAGTGCCATACGCCACACCAACCGGAACGATCACACGGCCAACATTGTTGCCGCGCGTCCAGTTGGTGACTTGATTGCTGACAAGGTCGGCGTTGGGAACGATAACGTCCGTGCGATCAAAAGTCTCAATCCGGGTTGAGCGTACTGAAATGTCGCGCACATAGCCCATCTGCCCGCCCACTTCGATCCAGTCGCCTTGGCTGATGGGGCGTTCGATCAGCAGGATGATCCCCGCAACAAAGTTCGACACGATGTTTTGCAATCCGAACCCGATACCGACCGACAAAGCGCCCGCAACAATTGCAAGACCGCTGAGGTCGATCCCGGCGGTGGTAATTGCGACAACAGCCGCCAAGAAAATCCCGACGTAGCCCAAGCCCGACACAACGGCATTCTGCCCGCCGACGTCCATCTTGGTGCGCGGTAAGACGGTAGATCGCAGCGCACCTTGGACCATGCGCGTGACCGTGTAACCGGCAACAAAGACCACCGCGAACAATAAGAAATTCGAGGGGGAAATCTTGGTTTCTCCGATGCTGAACCCTTCGCGAAACCGCGTCCAAAGTTCGGTTAAGTCCGTGACTTGTGCCCCCCAAATCAGTGCGAAAACCGGCAAGGAAAGAAGGACAAGAACAAAGCCGATCAACACAGGGATCAGCGCTTCGGAGGCCAGCCCTTCCCCTTTCGAGAACAAGGCATAGGCATCAACCGAAAGGCGTTGCAAAAGCATCAACACAGCCAGAACCAAGACGGTCAATGACGCAGGATACGTGACTTCCTCAAACGCATTGGCGTACCCAAAACAAGCGAGGACGAAGCCGATGACCGCCGCAAGCATCAGCCCGCTGCCAAACATAGATCGCAGACCGGCCCGAAACTGGTGTGGTGCATCATCGCTAAGTTCATCGACACTATTACGGATGATTTTTCCGAGCCAATACAGGGCCCAAGCAAGCAAGAACCCGAACGGGAACATCACCAAGGCTTCAGATGCGGCGTTAAAGTTGTTGGAGGTTACGAAAACCTGTGCAAACCCAAAAAGCATCATCGCGTAGCCCAAGGTGATAATCCGGGTGTGGGTGCGGGACGACACCTGCGGGGACATGCCAAGCGGGTGTGTCTCTTCGTCCATGTTGTACGGCGTCAGCTGCCCTGCGAGCCAATGCGCAACGATGGCAAGAACTCCAAACGCGGGCAGAACGTCGATAAGCGCGCCAAGGCGGCGACCAGACATCCCCGTTAACGCAAGCGCATTCGCCAAAGCAATTAACCCGATAAGAGGAATAATGATCTGTCCAAGTGATAGGACGAACTGCACAACCGCATGGCCGCGTCGAAAGCGCGTTGTAAGTGCGTTCGCGGCGATCCCGAACCAAGCACGGCCGCGGATCAGACACACCAGCGCTACAGCAACAAGCGCAAGAAAGGCTGGCAGATTGCTGACAAATTTAGACCGTCGGCTCGGGTTGGAAACTTCGCTTTCCACTTCACCCTTAATGCCACGTGCGGCGACCCCCAGAGAGTCCCATGCGGTGGTCCAACCACTTGGGTTTAAGGGGGATTGCGAACGCTCAAGGAAGTTTTCGGTTTGGCGGTCACGCAGCAAGCTGTCGATCTCGCTAATGAGTCCGTTGGCTTGCGTGTGGGCTTCCGTGGCCAATGTGACGGGTACACGCAATTCATTCAGCTGTGCATTCAATTCAGCGCGGCGGGCCGCAATACGCGCGTCCTCTTCCCCGTTTTCGGGCACCGCGCCGAGTGCCGCGATCTGCGCACTTACCGTGGACATTCGTGGACCGTTCACAGATTGACGTGTTAGAAACGTATCACGCCAATCCGAAATCTGGCTGCGCAGATCCGCCAACACTGTATTAGACGCGCGCCCTGCTTGAATGGCGGCTTCCACACGTGCAGTAACGCTGTCCCATTCCGCTTCGTCTTCAAAGGTTTCGCCAATGACTGCGTCTTCAACTGGCACGACAATACTGTCGTCGTCCTGTGCCCACACTGGTGACGCGGCAAGGATGACAACAAGGCAAAGCCTTATGAAATGCATCAGACCTCTTCCATAACAGAAGGAATTTCGCGCGGTTCTTTGTCCAACCAACTTGGCACGGGCAAGCCTTTCTCCCGCAAGAATTCAGGGTTGAACAGTTTGGACTGATAGCGCGTGCCATAGTCGCACAGGATCGTCACAATCGTGTGGCCCGGCCCCATGTCTTTGGCCATACGCACCGCACCCGCGATATTGATACCGCTTGAGCCACCCAGACACAGACCCTCGTTCTGGAGAACATCAAACACGTAAGGCAAAGCCTCTGCATCGTGGATGTTGTAGTTGTAATCGGGCTTTAGCCCTTCAAGGTTCTTGGTGATGCGCACCTGACCGATGCCCTCATTGATAGAGCCCCCGTCCGTCATGCTCAGCTCGCCTTTGGTATAGTAGTTGAACAGCGCCGCCCCGTCCGGGTCCGCAAGACCGATCTTCACGCCCTTGGGCTGAAGCGCCATCGCGACGCCAGCCAGCGTGCCCCCAGATCCAACCGCGCAGATAAACCCGTCAACTTTGCCACCCGTCTGTTCCCAAATCTCGGGCGCAGTGGTTTCGATATGGGCTTGGCGGTTGGCGACGTTATCAAACTGGTTGGCCCAGATCACGCCGTCATTGGTGGTGCGCGCCAATTCATTCGCAAGCCGTTCAGAATAGCGCACAAAGTTGTTGGGATTGCGGTACGGCGCGGCTGGTACTTGCACCAATTCGGCCCCCGCAAGGCGCAACATATCTTTCTTTTCTTCTGATTGCGTTTCAGGAATGACGATGACGGTTTTAAACCCCATCGACGCCCCGACCAACGCCAAGCCGATGCCTGTGTTGCCAGCCGTGCCTTCAACAATCGTGCCCCCCGGTTTCAGCAGCCCCTTGGCCACCGCATCACGGATAATGAACAACGCGGCGCGGTCCTTAACCGATTGACCGGGGTTCATAAATTCCGCTTTGCCCAAGATTTCGCAGCCCGTTTCGTCGGAGGCTGCATTCAGGCGAATGAGGGGTGTGTTGCCGACCGTGTCAGCGAGGTTGTTCCGGATGGTCATTGCTTGGCCTTTCACGTTTGCAACAGGTGTAGGCGAGCCCTCGCGCACCTTCAAGCAGATGCACGCAAACCTTCACGATTACGTGCCAACCAATGCCCCGCAACAAGCAGCGGCAAAAGCCGATATTCCCCTGCGTTCAAGGCCGCATCAAAATCCGACCAATCCATCACCTGCGAGCGAATGTCCTCGGCTTCGGATAGATTGCCCGCCACACCTTCGGACCCATCGGGCAAATCGGTAATGCCGATGAAAACGTAAAAGTGCTCTGTCGTTGATCCGGGGCTCGGGTACGCAGCTGAGACGCCGCGCAGCGATGAAATCTTGATTCCTGCCTCTTCTTCGGCTTCACGGATCGCCGCCTCTTCGGGGCTTTCGCCAGGGTCAATGCGCCCTGCAACGGGTTCCAGCGTCCACGGGTTCGGATCACCGCGAAAATATGCACCGGGTCGGAATTGTTCGACCAGCATCACACGATCACGTACCGGATCATACGGCAGTACAATCGCAGCATCCACGCCGACAAAAACCGCACGGTTCACCGGTTCGGACATCGACCCGTCAAAGCGGCGAAACGTCAGGTCCAGTTCCTCAACGTTGAAAAAGCCTGCATATTGCTTGCGCGCCTCAATAAGATGCACGTCAGCGCGCCCCATGCTACCACTGCCCGATGTGTTCGCAGCGCGGTGCCGTGACGCAGCGCGCGCCATCATGTTCGGATACTGCCCCCCCATTTGGGGGGCTGTCATGTTACCAAGGGCTGCCATCGCTTCAATCGCGGTCATTGCGGTCACTTCGCCAAACTCAGAAATCCACTTTTCGCGGTTCCAAGGTTCGGCGGGTGTCCAACGCCCCTCCGCCGGCACGTAGGCCGTTACACTGCGCGGCGCTTGGTCCTTATCAAGCACAACAAAATCGACGCGATCATAATCGAACGCTTTTTCGTAGAAATCCAAACGTTCAAGCTGTGCTGCGTTCAGGCCTTCGATAACCACACCTTCGGCAACACTGTCCGCGTCTTCGTGCATCATTGGAAACACATGGCCCGTTACGCGGCTCACACGGTACCCGGGCCGTACGGCCCATGTGATGCGTTGCGCAATATCAGGGTCGCCGCTGACAACTTTCAAAAGCGGCATGTGCAACAGTGTCCCGAAAACGAACAAATC
>JAHBAO020000137.1 GCA_018500065.2 Octadecabacter sp.
CCCAAGGCTCACGGGCTTGCACTTCAACGGTGTCGATCATCGCGCGCGCAGCATCGACGGCCAGCGGGCGCGGGAGTTTCTTTTGAAACTTGGGGGAGCGGGTGGAGAGCACGGCGGTCGGTTCGAACCCTTCACGATCCGCAAGCCAACGATAAAAAGACTTTACCGCAGACAGGCTGCGCGCCAAAGACCGCGCCGCAACGCCGCGCGCACGTTCAGACGCCATCCATGCTCGCATATCGCTGACAGTGATGCGCGAAATCGGGCCAAGGCCCTGCGCTTCGCCGTGATAAAGCGTCATAAAGCTGAGGAACCCTAACAGGTCGGTTTGGTAGGCCGTAACAGTGTTTTCCGCCGCGCCTTTCAGGGCGCGCTGATGGGCCAGCCAACTGTCCAAGGCAGCGGACATGGCGGGCGAAATCATTAGCTTAACCCCATCAGCTTAACCAACGACGCAAGGAGCGTTCGAACACTCCGGCAAAGAACGTCAGCAAGTCAGTACCTTGCTGCGGGGTGAACTGGTGCGGATCTTCAGCGCCAAATATCAGCATGCCGGGCAAACGACCTTCGCCAAGATCAAGCTGGAGGCAAGCCTCGGAGCGGATGTAGTCTGCTTTGTCACCAAAAATCGCCACGTCATCGGTTTTCACTTGGCGCAGGGTGACCTGACGCGCCGCAATCGCGCGGCCATGTGTGATGTAGTCGCGCACAAAACCGGGTTCTGCGACAGACAAGACATCGCTTAGTCTGGAAACGGCTGGATCAGCTTCGGGCGTGACGGACTCGAGCACCAAACGCACAGCGTCGACGCGCAAAATGTCGGCGACATCGCCGCGCAGTTCTTTTAGGAACGGTTCAAACTTCGTGGCATCCATCATCCGCATAATCGCGCGGTGAATCTGGTTTGTGCCGGCAAGGTTTTCATAAGCGGCCGCAATTACATTGCGATGCGTGTCTTCAAGACGATCAAGGCGCGCCTCAAGGCGCTCCATCGCGATACCGCGCAGATCAACAATATTGCTGCCCTGCGAACTTTCATTTGCGGCGACCAGCGCGCGCATAACATCTTGATCTTCCAGAAGAACCGAAGGGTCGGACATGATTTTAGACCGAATATCATCGGTCAGAAGGGGATCGCTGCTCATACGTGTCTCATCTTATTGATTGGGGATGTATGTAGCAGATCAACACGCCTCACCGATAGGTTTATTTATGATGAATCCAAAGTGTTGCAGGGCGACACTCATGTTGAATGCCGCCCTGCCTTTGCCTTTGTTTCAAAAAATATCCCGGGGGAGTCCGAAGGACGGGGCGTTCTTTGATGCGCCATTGGTTCAAGCACAATGGACGCGGCCCCCTTTACGCCCGCGGCACGCGCATCCCTTAAACGATCTTGATGTTGGCCTTTTCAGCGTCTTTCAGAAACGCCGCCAAGCCGTTGTCGGTTAGAACGTGGTTCGCCATTGCCTTGATGACGTTCGGCGGAGCCGTTGCCACGTCAGCACCGATTTTCGCACATTCGGACATGTGGTTGGCGTTGCGGATCGAGGCGGCCAAGATCTGTGTGTCATAGCCGTAGTTGTCATAGATAGTGCGGATGTCTTCGATCAGCTCCAAACCATCAAGGTTGATGTCGTCTAAACGGCCAATGAACGGCGAGATGAATGTCGCACCTGCTTTGGCCGCGAGAAGCGCTTGGTTGGCGCTAAAGCACAATGTGACGTTTACCATGTTGCCCTCGCCGGACAGAACTTTACAGGCTTTTAAACCGTCCCATGTAAGGGGCACTTTCACGGCGATGTTGTCGGCGATTTTCGCCAGCTTACGGCCTTCTGCGATCATGGTGTCGGCGTCCACTGCGACAACCTCGGCGGAAACTGGACCTTCAACGAGGTCGCAGATTTCTTTGGTGACTTCCAGAATATCACGGCCGGATTTTGCGATGATACTTGGGTTTGTCGTCACACCGTCGACCATACCGAGGTCGTTGAGTTCGGCAATGGCGGCGACGTCTGCGGTGTCTACGAAAAATTTCATGGGGCTGCGCTCCGGTTAATGAATTTGGGGTTGGATACCGCAAAGCGGATGAGTCTGGAAGGGCGGTTGTGCGTCGGTGAGCGCAGGTGTCTAATGTGGCCTCAAGCCGCGTCAGGAGATTCTCATGGACCTATCAATCTGGATGACATTCGTGGCGGCGACGGTGGTGTTGTTGATTATCCCCGGCCCGACGATTGTGCTGGTTTTGACCGATGCGCTGACCCAAGGCCGGCGCGTGGCGATTGCATCTGCGGCGGGTGTCGCGCTGGGTGATTTTATCGCGATGACCACGTCCTTGGTGGGCTTGGGTGCGCTTGTGCTGGCCTCGGCCACGGCGTTTACGACGTTGAAATGGGTCGGTGCGATTTATCTGGTTTGGATGGGCATCGGCATGATCCGCAGCGCGGGGAACGCGACCTTGGGCAAGATCGAGGACGCGCCGCAGCTGAGCGCGAGGGCGGTGTTTCGCAATGCCTGTGTCGTGACGGCGCTGAACCCGAAAGGAATAGTGTTTTTCATCGCGTTCGTGCCGCAGTTTATCAACACGCAGGCGGCATTGGCG
>JAHBAO020000120.1 GCA_018500065.2 Octadecabacter sp.
CCTCGGCGATGGTTTCGCCGACGATTGCAAAGTCGAGATCCCATTTGGTGAACACGGCGCGGGCTTCGGCTTCAAGCTCAGGTTTCAGAACCATCAACATGCGTTCTTGGGATTCCGACAGCATCATTTCATAGGCGGTCATGTTGGTTTCGCGCTGTGGCACGTCTTCAAGGTTCAACTTAACGCCAAGCCCACCTTTGTCGCCCATTTCCACAGCAGAACAGGTCAGGCCTGCGGCGCCCATGTCTTGGATGGAAATAACGGCGCCCGTGGCCATCAATTCCAATGTCGCTTCCATCAGGCGCTTTTCGGTGAAGGGGTCGCCGACCTGAACGGTGGGGCGCTTGTCTTCAATCGTGTCGTCAAATTCAGCCGACGCCATTGTCGCGCCGCCAACGCCGTCACGACCTGTTTTCGCGCCGAGGTAAACGACAGGCATGCCGATGCCGGAGGCGGCAGAATAGAAAATCTTGTCCGTATCCGCGAGGCCCGCTGCGAACGCGTTGACCAGACAGTTGCCGTTATAGGCTGGGTGGAAGCGCACTTCGCCGCCAACGGTCGGCACGCCAAAGCAATTGCCGTAGCCGCCGACACCTTCAACGACGCCGTGAACCAGTTGGCGGGGTTTGTGATGCGCAGGTTCGCCAAAAGACAGCGAGTTCATCGCCGCGATGGGGCGCGCGCCCATTGTGAACACATCGCGCAGGATGCCGCCCACGCCAGTTGCCGCGCCTTGGTAGGGTTCAATATAGGACGGGTGATTGTGGCTTTCCATTTTAAAAACAACGCACTGCCCGTCGCCAATGTCGACGATGCCCGCGTTTTCACCTGGGCCGCAGATGACTTGGGGGCCTTCGGTTGGTAGGGTACGCAGCCATTTCTTGGAAGACTTGTAAGAGCAGTGCTCGTTCCACATCGCAGAGAAAATTCCCAGCTCGGTGAAGGTCGGTTCACGCCCGATGATTTCCAGTATCCGGTCGTATTCGGAAGGGGACAGCCCGTGGGCTGAAATCAGGTCGGATGTGATGGCTGGCTCTTGCATGTGGGTCCCCCTTAGGATGTTGGGGGACGTTTATGCCAAGGTGGGGCAGGGTTCAACGGCGCTTAGCGCTCGTTAAAGGCCTGAGGCCGCAAATTTGCTGGGATTCAACGTTTTCATTGGGTCGATAAATAGCTGCCGGAGAAACGTGATAGTTCGCACCGTGATCACGAATATACTCGGATCGATGTCGCGCTCAGCATAATTGGGTGCCCTAGAAAAAGAAACGCCGGGCACAAGGCCCGGCAAAGTCCAACAGGGAGGTATAAAGCAGCAATGCTGCCCTATACTGAACAATTAATGGGCAGTGTTGATGCGATCAAGATGAAATGGCGACTGTTGGTGCAATCCCGTTATGCGTGTGGCGCATGGGTCACGGCGGATTTTAGGTCCTTCGCTGGGAACTAGATAAGGGGTGCAGCACCATCACGAATGCTTTTGCGATGGGCGATGATTTCGTCTTGAACGAAATCACGGAACGCCATAATCCGTTTGGATTGCCGCAACTCTTCGGGATAGGCAAGGAAAACAGGGACTTCGCCGCTTTCAACTTCAGGGAGCACCCGAACGAGGTTGGGAAAGTCTTCTGTAACATAGTCGGGCAAAACGCCGATGCCGAGGTCTGACAAAACGGCTTGCAGCACGCCGAAGTAGTTGTTCACGTGCAAAAGGTTGGGTTTGTCATAGGCGAGGAGTTGTCCAACCAATGTTGCCCCAGCGGCCACCTGAAAGGCGCTGGGATTTTGGCAAATCAAGCGATGCTGACCGATGTTTTCCATTTGCTCCAATGTACCCGCACGATCGAGGTATGCCTGTGAAGCATAAAGACGCATGCGCACAGTCATCAGCTTCTTGCGGATCAGGTCTGCTTGTGACGGCTCTTTCATACGAATGGCAACGTCTGCTTCGCGCATTGGCAGGTCCAAAACGCGTTCTTCCAACATCAAGTCAATGTTGAGGTCGGGGTACTTTTCGTAAAGCGTTGGCAAGCGCGGTGCGAGCCATAGCGTGCCGAAACCCGTGGTCGTCGTCACCTTGAGTTCACCAAACACCTCCTCAGCGCTGTCCTTAATACGTGCGCTGGCAGCATCCAAACGGCGGGACATGGATTTGGTGGCGTCAAACAGCAACTCGCCCTGTTCCGTCAGGATCAACCCACGTGCGTGGCGGTGAAACAGGATGGTTGCGAGTGATTCTTCGAGCGCGCGAATTTGGCGTGACACCGCGGATTGTGACAAATGCAATGTCTCACCCGCGTGGGTGAGGGACCCGGCGTCTGCGACCGCGTGAAATATTCTTAGCTTGTCCCAGTCCATCGGGTATCCTTGTTGCATCTGTTATCGCTTATACCATTCCACTTGTTATGCGGGCTTTATGACTGTTTCAGTTCGTGATGTCAGGCAGAAATATGTTTGTTAGGTCAGAAGTTATGACCTATGCTTGAAATATAGACCGGAAACGAGCTGGGAGGTGCTAAATGACCCGTCAAGATGTCACGCTGAATGACCGTTATGACCTGAGTAAACGGCAGGTCTTGTTGAATGGCACGCAAGCACTGGTGCGCTTGATGCTGATGCAAAAAGCACGTGACGAGGCCGCAGGGCAGAACACAGCCGGTTATGTGACGGGCTATCGCGGATCGCCCCTTGGTGCGGTTGATATGCAGATGGAGCGGGCCGAAAAGCAGCTGGTTGCGGCGGATATCACGTTCCAGCGCGGGTTGAATGAAGATTTGGCGGCAACGGCCCTTTGGGGCAGCCAGCAAGCGCAGCTGCGCGGCGAAGGCGCATATGACGGGGTTTTTGGGCTGTGGTACGGCAAGGGCCCTGGCGTTGACCGATCTGGCGATGTGATGCGCCATGCGAACATGGCGGGAACGTCGCCGATGGGCGGCGTTATCATGGCGATGGGGGATGACCATACGGGCGAAAGCTCAACCACGTTGCACCAGTCCGATTGGGCGATGGTGGATGCCTATATGCCCATCGTGTCCCCCGCGGGCGTGCAAGAAGTGCTTGATATGGGGCTATATGCATGGGCTTTGAGCCGCTTTGCCGGAGTCTGGGTCGGGCTGAAGACGATGAAAGACACCATTGAGGTGACCAGCGTTGTTGACGGTGACCCGTTTGCGCAAGAGTTCGTGACGCCTGAATTCCCAATGCCGCAAGGTGGGCTAAATATCCGTCTGATCGACACGCCCGTGGAACAAGAAGCCCGCATCATTGACCACAAGCGGTTTGCCGCAGAGGCCTTTGCGCGCGCCAATAAAATCGACAAGGTGGTTTGGCCCAATAAAGGCGCAAAGATCGGGTTTGTCGCGGCGGGGAAAAACTGGCTCGACTTGCAGCATGCGATGTCGTTGCTCGGGATTGATGCGGCCGAGGCGGAACGGTTGGGTATCACGACTTATAAGGTCGGGCAGGTTTGGCCACTTGATATGGACAGTTTCCACGACTGGGCCGCGGGATTGGATCTGATCATTTCCGTGGAAGAAAAGCGCAAGCTGATTGAAGTGCAAATCAAAGAGGCGATCTTTGATGATCACGATGGGCGGCGCGTTTACGGCTGGCACAAAGGGGACAGTTGGGAAAACGGACGCCGCGAGGAGTTCATTGCGACCCGCTTTGCACTAGATCCGGTTTTCATTGCCGAAAAAATTGGCGCGGTGATGATTGAGGAAGGCTGCGGGTCTGAGGCGATTGAAAGCGGGCTTGCGAAGCTGGCTGACGCTAAACGCGCTGATAACGCGGAAGAAATCGCGGCGCGTTTGCCGTATTTTTGTTCCGGTTGCCCGCATAATTCATCCACCAAAGTGCCTGAGGGCGCGCGGGCCTACGCCGGGATCGGCTGTCATTATATGGTGCAATGGATGGACCGCGACACGGTTGGGTTCACACAAATGGGCGGTGAAGGCGCTAATTGGGTTGGCGAGGCGCCGTTTTCAAAGCGCGGCCATGTTTTTCAGAACCTTGGTGACGGCACGTACAACCATTCTGGCGTTCAGGCGATCCGTTTTGCACTGATGGCCGGCACCACGATGACGTACAAAATTCTATACAACGATGCCGTTGCGATGACAGGCGGGCAGGGCAATGATGGCGGGCTGACGCACGATCAGATTTGCCGCGAAGTGTTGGCGATGGGTGTTAAAACCATTCATCTGGTGCACGATCCGGCTGAGGGTGCGGATTTGACGAACATTCCGTCCGAAGTAAAGATTTCGACCCGTGACAAGCTGGAAGACGTTCAAAAAGAACTGAGCAATGTCAAAGGCGTATCAGTTCTTGTTTATGTGCAAACCTGTGCAGCTGAAAAACGCCGCCGCCGCAAGCGCGGGCTGTTTCCAGATCCTGACAAGCGGGTCTTTATCAACACCGATGTCTGCGAAGGCTGCGGGGATTGCGGTGTGCAATCCAATTGCGTGTCCATTGTTCCGGTTGAAACAGAATTGGGCCGCAAACGCGCGATTGATCAATCCAGCTGCAACAAAGATTTCTCCTGTGTGAACGGGTTTTGCCCGTCATTTGTGACGGTGGAAGGCGCGGTGTTGAAAAAGGCGGCGACGACGTCCGTCACGCTGCCAGACATGCCCGACCCCGTGCTGCCGCACATTAACGGAACCCATAACGTGGTGATCACGGGCGTCGGTGGCACAGGTGTTGTGACCATCGGTGCGGTGCTTGCAATGGCGGCGCATGTGGATGGCAAAGCTGCAGGCATGATGGAAATGGCGGGGTTGGCACAAAAGGGTGGCGCTGTTCACATCCATTGCCGGATTGCTGAAACGCCAAGCGATATCAATGCGATCCGTGTATCTACAGGGGAATGCGATGCGTTGATCGGCGGTGATTTGGTCGTCTCGGCGGGGGCGAAAACACTTGGGCTGATGGCGACAGGGCGCACGCGCGGCGTGGTGAACGCGCATGAAATTATTACCGGCGACTTTACCCGCGACATCACCTTCAAGCTGCCCGCGGATCGCCTGACATTGGCATTGGAGGCGCGTTTGCAAGATGGATTGTCGATGTTTGATGCGTCAGACTTGGCCAAAGCGCTGATGGGGGACGCGATTTATTCCAACATGATGGTGTTCGGGGCAGCATGGCAGTTGGGCGCGATACCGATCTCAGGCGCGTCGATCCGAAAGGCGATTGCGCTTAATGGCACCGCGGTGCAGCGCAATTTGCAGGCGTTTGAATATGGTCGTTGGGCGGTGCTGCATGCTGAAGACGCCGCGAAGGTGCTCGCGCCAAAGACCGCAGAACTGCCAAAGTCGGTCGAGGAAAAAATCGCGTTTCGGGCGGCGCATCTGACGGTTTATCAGAATGCGGCTTACGCGAAACGCTACACCGATTTCGTGGCAGGGTTTGACGGTGATCTGCGCGAGGCCGTGGCCTTGGGATACCATAAGTTGTTGTCTTACAAGGATGAATACGAAGTCGCGCGATTGCTCGTCGATACCAAGAAGAAAGCGCAAGCTGCGTTTGACGGGGATCTGAAGCTGACCCATCACCTTGCGCCGCCGATGTTTGGTGGCATGGGGGCAAACGGACGGCCCAAGAAACGGGCGATGCCGAAAGTGACCGCCAAGCTATTCCCGCTTTTGGCACGTTTGAAACGGCTGCGCGGGACGGCGTGGGATGTGTTTGGTCGCACCGAAGAGCGCAAGATGGAACGCGCGTTGATCGTTCAATACGAGGCGGACATGGAAGAGATGCGCAAGCGTGTTCGACCCGACACATTGGATGCGGCGATCGCTTTGGCAAAACTCCCCCTCGACATCCGTGGGTTTGGGCCGGTGAAACAGGCCAATGCCGCCAAGACAGCCAAGCGACGCGAAGAACTCCTTGCTGCGTTACGCAGCGCACAAACGCGTTCGGCAGCCGAGTAGCTTTCGCTGGAGGTTGCAACGCTAAGGCGTTA
>JAHBAO020000209.1 GCA_018500065.2 Octadecabacter sp.
AGCCCGCCCAAACTGGCCAGATGCGGCGTGATAAACTGCGTATCAAACAGTGCAAAACCACCAAAATTCAACCTGTCTACCAAGTAGGCGAGGGCAACCTTGGACGCATCTTTGCGGATGCTAAACATGCTTTCGCCAAAAAACGCGCCGCCAAGGGTGATGCCGAAAACACCGCCCACAAGCGCCTCATCGTCCCAAACCTCAATAGACCGCGCCATACGCGCAAGGTGAAGCTGCCCGTAGAGCGTTGCCAACATATCGTTGATCCATGTCTCATCACGGGCCGCGCAGCCTGTAACAACGCCATTGAAATCAACATCATAGGTGATTTTGTATCGTCCCGAACGGATCGTTTTCGCAAGCGAACGCGAGATGTGGAACTCATCTAGTGGCAGTATCCCACGCTGGCGCGGGTCAACCCAGAACAAGTCCTCGTCGCCGCGGTTCTCGGCCATCGGAAATATGCCGCCCGCGTAGGCGGACAGCAACATTTCCGGTGGGAGGGGCGACGTCATCGCGGCTACTGCAGGTTCTCTTCAAGCCAATGTTCAAGCCAGTGGATGTTGTAATCCCCTGTTAACACTGCATCTTCTTGCAAAAGCGCATGGAACAGTGGCACCGTTGTGTCGACACCATCCACGATCAGTTCTCCCAAGGCGCGGGCAAGTCGTGCCAAGGCTTCTGGGCGATCACGGCCATGCACAATCAGTTTCCCGATCAAGCTGTCGTAATATGGCGGGATCGAATAGCCGTCATAAAGCGCTGAATCCATTCGGACGCCAAGGCCACCTGGTGCGTGGAACTGCGTGATCTTGCCCGGGCAAGGCGAGAAGTTCGGCAGTTTCTCGGCGTTGATGCGCACCTCAATCGCGTGGCCGCGAATTTTCAGGTCTTCTTGGGTGAACGACATGGGTTCGCCAGCCGCCACAAGGATCTGTTCACGCACGAGATCTTGGTCAAAAATTGCTTCCGTAACAGGGTGCTCGACCTGCAAGCGGGTGTTCATTTCGATGAAATAGAATTCGCCGTTTTCATACAGGAATTCGATCGTACCCGCACCGATGTAGTTGATGTTGGCACAGGCATCCGCACAAATCTTACCGATTTTCGCACGCTCTTCTGGGGTGATTGACGGCCCGGGGGCCTCCTCAAACACCTTCTGGTGGCGGCGCTGCAGGGAACAATCGCGCTCCCCCAAATGCACAGCCTTACCTTTACCATCGCCAAACACCTGAATTTCGATGTGGCGCGGTGTGGTCAGGTATTTTTCAATATAGACGTCGGGATTGCCAAAGTTCGACTTTCCCTCAGCGCGTGCGGTTTGAAACGCAGATTTCATTTCGTCTGCGGAATTGGCGACTTTCATGCCCTTACCGCCGCCACCAGCCGTGGCTTTGATGATGACAGGGTAGCCGAATTCTTCGCCGATTTTTAGCGCGTCCTCAACGGTATCAACACCGCCTTCAGACCCGGGCACGCAGGGCACGCCAAGCGCTTTCATCGTGTCTTTGGCCGTAATTTTGTCGCCCATAGTGCGGATGTGTTCGGCTGTTGGGCCGATGAATGTCAGATCGTGGTCTTCGACGATCTGAACAAATTGGGCGTTCTCGGACAAAAAACCATAGCCTGGGTGAATCGCTTGCGCACCCGTGATTTCACACGCGGAAATCAAAGCCGGAAAGCTGAGATAGCTTTGCGGGGATGGGGCAGGGCCGATGCACACAGACTCATCCGCCATACGCACATGCATTGCATCTGCGTCAGCAGTGGAATGAACCGCAACGGACTTGATGCCCATTTCACGACACGCGCGGATTACGCGCAGGGCGATTTCACCACGGTTCGCGATGAGGATTTTATCAAACATGGCCATGATTTCCTTCTGGCCCTATTCGACGATCATCAACGGAGCGCCAAATTCAACAGGCGCACCATCTTCGACCAACAAACGTTTTACCGTGCCGGATTTTGGCGCAGGAATGTGGTTCATGGTTTTCATCGCTTCGATGATCAACAGCGTGTCACCCTCAGAAACCTTATCACCGACCTTAACAAAGGCAGGGGCATCCGGTTCAGGAGACATGTAAACAGTCCCGACCATTGGTGAGGTTACAGCGCCGGGCAGGCTGGCAGGGTCTGCGCTTGCCTCAGCAGTGGGCGCGGCGGCAGCCGGCGCAGCGGTGGCAACGGGTGCGGCTGCAGGGGCAGCAGCGGCGGCCACTTGTGTCACGACCTGTGCAGGTTGTTGGCGGCTGACGCGGACATTCAGCGCATCGTTTTCGCCGTATTCGCGTTTGACCTGAAGTTCTGTCAGGTCGTTTTCGCGCAGCAATTCTGCTAATGCTTGGATAAAGCTGACATCTGAGTCGTGAGGCGTCTTTTTGGTCATTTTTCCCTCGGCTGTTGCCTGTCGTTGGACGCGATTTGCACAGGTTTCGTGCAAACGCTTCATCATCCCTACACCAAGGTTGCGAGGGTGGGAAGCGGGCGGTGCTTGGAAAATGACCTTAGGGAATTTGACGCCTTATTCGCTTGTTGTATCTGGAGCGGGCTCTTGCTGTGGTGCGTCGAATTTTTCGGGCAACATGCTAATCCCGTATGGTTTCAATGTACGTTGTACTGCAGAAACGCCAGTGTCGTGATGCTTTTGCGCCACGTCGCCGTCTGATAGGGATGCTTTGCTTACCAAACCCGTTTGCGACGGGCTGGCAGGAATAGTCAGTGGGACCTCAGGCGTGGGGTCAATGGCTATCGCCTTGGCGTCCGCGGGTGCGCGTCCGTCGGCTTGGGCGGGCGGCGGCGCTGATTGTGGTGTTGTGTGCGCAGCCGCTTGGCCTGCACCTATTGCGTTTTGAAGTTCCATCACAAGCTCCTGTTGCTAGAACGGAGCCCCCACCAAGTGCATTTAGACACCAAAGTTCTTAAGAAAAGGTTGAATTGAGCGGGCAAAGGCGATCAGTACAAAAAATGCCGCGCTGCCAGAACAGCGCGGCACCTTTGTTTTTACCTGACTGCGTCTCAGCTGCGGTTCATGCGGTTTTCGATCAAATCATCAACCACGGATGGGTCGGCAAGGGTCGACGTATCACCCAAGGCGCCAAAATCGTCTTCAGCGATTTTGCGCAGGATACGGCGCATGATCTTACCAGAGCGTGTTTTCGGCAGGCCCGGTGCCCACTGAATAAGGTCTGGCTTTGCGATTGGGCCGATCTCAGCGCGGACCCATTTTTCAAGCTCCTTGCGCAACTCGTCGGTTGGCGTTTGGTTGTTCATCAAAGTGACGTAGGCGTAGATACCTTGGCCTTTGATGTCATGGGGGTAGCCCACCACGGCGGCCTCAGCGACGGCAACATGCGCCACCAATGCAGATTCGACTTCGGCGGTGCCCATGCGGTGACCAGAGACGTTAATCACGTCATCCACACGGCCTGTGACCCAGTAGTCGCCATCCTCATCACGCTTACAGCCGTCACCAGAGAAATAGTAACCCGCGTAATCGCCAAAGTAAGTTTTCTCGAACCGCTCGTGGTCGCCATAAACGGTACGCATCTGGCCCGGCCAGCTGTCGCCGATACACAAGACGCCTTCAACGTCATTGCCGTGGATTTCTTCCCCTGATTGCGGGTCCAAAACCACAGGTTTTACACCAAAGAACGGTGTCTGTGCCGCACCTGGTTTCAGGGTCGTTGCACCGGGGAGGGGGGTCAGCATGTGACCACCTGTTTCAGTTTGCCAGAACGTATCGACGATCGGGCATTTGCCCTTGCCGACAACGTCAAAGTACCAGTTCCAGGCTTCAGGATTGATCGGTTCACCCACGGATGCGAGCAGTTTTAGGTCCGACAGATCGTGCTTTTCGACCCATTCGTTGCCAGCACCCATCAAAGCGCGAATAGCTGTTGGCGCGGTGTAGAATTGGTTGACCTTGTGCTTGGCGCAGACTTCCCAGAAACGACCCGCGTCAGGGTAGGTTGGCACGCCTTCAAACATGATCGTGGTCGCGCCGTTGGCCAATGGGCCATACACGATGTAGCTGTGGCCCGTGACCCAGCCCACGTCAGCTGTACACCAGAACACATCACCATCATGATAATCGAACGTGTATTGATGGGTCATAGACGCATAAACAAGGTAGCCGCCCGTGGAGTGCACAACACCCTTCGGCTGACCTGTTGAACCAGACGTATAAAGGATGAACAGCGGGTCTTCGGCGTTCATTTCCTCTGGTTTTTGGTAATCATCGGCCTCAAGCAGCATGTCGTTGTAGCTGACATCGCGGTCGGTCCATGTGGTCTGCTCACCGGTGCGTTTTACCACGAGGCATTTGACGCTTTCCTTGCAGTGTAGCAATGCGGCATCCGCGTTTGATTTCAACGGAGTAGAGCGGCCGCCGCGTGGGGCGTAGTCTGCCGTAATCACCACTTTGGCGTCAGATCCGTTGATCCGTGCACCAAGTGCGTCTGCCGAGAAGCCAGCGAAAACGATGGAATGGATCGCGCCGATACGGGCACAGGCCAGCATCGCGTAGGCGGCTTCTGGGATCATCGGGAGGTAAAGGACAACGCGGTCGCCTTTGGAAACACCCAATGATTGCAGAATGTTGGCCATTTTGCACACGTGAACTTGCAGTTCAGAATATGTGATGTGCAGCGAGTCTGTTGTGTTCGGATCGTCCGGTTCCCAGATGATCGCCGTTTGATCACCGCGCGTTTCAACGTGACGGTCCACGCAGTTGGCGGATACGTTTAACGTGCCGTCCTCAAACCATTTAATGTCAACATTGCCAGGCTTAAAAGAGGTGTTTTTCACTTTTGTATAAGGCTTGATCCAGTCGATGCGCTTGCCGTGCTCTCCCCAGAATGTATCCGGATCATTGATGCTCTGCTCATACATCGGGCCGTAGTTTTCGGCCGTGATGTGGGCGCTGGCAATGGTCTTGGCGGAAGGGGGGTAAGTCTTTGGCATGGGAGCATCCCTCGTTTGGAATTGGAATCGTTTGGGGCGGTGTGCATCGCGTACACAGTGCATACACAACCTGTACACATCCTGTATGTACATCCGCCAAGAAAAGCGGGGCCGCAAAGCCCCGCCAAATTGATCAGATCGCGAGGTACTTTGAGCGCAAGGCCTCGTCTTCGAGAACCTCAGTCGCGGAACCATCATAAACGACTTTACCGATATCAAGGATCACGGCGCGGTCTGCGAGTTTCAGCGCAGCAACGGCGTTTTGCTCAACGATGATGGTCGTGATGCCTTGGTCGCGGATCAGTTGCAGCGTCTTGGCGATTTCCTGTACGATAACCGGCGCGAGGCCTTCATAAGGTTCATCCAACAGCAGGATTTTGATGTCGCGGCAAAGGGCGCGCGCGATGGCCAGCATCTGCTGCTCACCACCAGAAAGCGTGACACCTTCTTGGCTGCGACGTTCCTTAAGACGCGGGAACAATTCATACACGCGCTCAATTGACCAGCCGTGGGGGGGGGCGATCTGTGCAAGCTTGAGGTTTTCTTCAACCGTCAGGCCAGGAATGATCGAGCGATCTTCCGGTACAAGCTGGATGCCTGCCTGTGACGCCTGCCATGCCTTCATTTCGTGCACCGGCTTGTGATCAAGCCAGATTTCGCCGTGGTTCAGTTGCGGGTCATCCATGCGGGCGAGGGCGCGCAGGGTGGATGTTTTACCAGCACCGTTCCGTCCCAGAAGCGCGAGGATTTCACCTTCGTGGATGTCAAAGCTAACGCCTTGTACGATGTAACTTTCGCCGTAGTAGGCTTCCATGTTCCAGACAGAAAGGAACTTGGACGATGTGGCCGCCATGTTGCGGTTCTTGTTAAAAGTACCTTCGGCTTCAAGATGTTCAACGTGTGTCATGTGACTTTCCTTATCAGATCAGAATTTCAAAGAATTCTGAGGCCTTAGACCTGTGCTTCGCCGAGGTACGCTTCGCGCACTTTCGGGTGGCCTTTGATGTTGTCAGGCGTGTCTTCGACCAACGGCATACCCTGCGCGAGCACGGTAATACGATCAGCAAGCGAGAACACCACGTTCATGTCGTGTTCAATGATGGCCATCGTCAGACCGCGTTCCTTGCGGATGGTCTTGAGCAGTTCGATGGTGTTTTCCGTATCTGCACGGGCCATACCTGCGGTCGGTTCATCCAGCAGCAGCAAGCGCGGCTCTTGAACCAGACACATCGCCATCTCAAGGCGGCGTTTGTCGCCACGTGACATGGAAGACGCGAGCATTTCACGC